>NZ_JBFULJ010000045.1:0-18050 GCF_056400385.1 Priestia sp. P5_B4 | reverse complement strand
TAATGAAACAGTAACTTGAAAAAGTATATTCTCTTTAACAAACACCTCATTTAAGCATTGAGCTAAAAAATATACAATGTGAACGAAATCGTTCTTGGTCTTTGACAAACACCTCATCTACACAGTAATAAATGAACATTATTGTCTACCCATCATATATATTCTTACTACGTTCATGACTACCATCCCCTTATGAATCAAACATACATCGATTTACAATAAGGTTTTCTGAAATATGCCTGCTGTAGACACCTCATCCCAAATGTAAGAAGCTTTGTAATGATTAGTTGTAATCAATAACTTGTTTTCCTTCTTCCCTATATAGAATGTCCCGATATTTCGATTATATTCTGGAAAAATTAACCGAAAAAAATTGAAAACAATGTGAGGAAGAAAAAGATTTGGTACAATAGAGCAAATAGCGCTTGCGCTTGGAGACAAAAAGAACAAATAAAAGGAGATCGTGATGGGTTCTTTATTGCAAATTAACAATATTACAGGGGGATATACAAAAACTCCCGTCTTAAAAGATGTATCGTTTGATGTAAATGCAGGTGAATTAGTCGGGTTAATCGGGTTAAATGGGGCCGGCAAAAGTACAACGATTAAACATATCATTGGATTAATGGAAGCAAAAAAAGGAAGTGTATCCATTAATAATAAAACCTTTCAACAAGATCCAACAGGTTATCGAAGCCAGTTTACGTTTATTCCAGAAACTCCTGTGCTATACGATGAATTAACATTAAAAGAACATTTAGATATGACAGCTATGGCTTATGGACTTGAGCCTCAAACATATGAAGCCCGTCTGCAGCCGCTTTTAAAAGAGTTTCGTTTAGACCGGAAGTTAAAATGGTTCCCTGCGCATTTTTCAAAAGGAATGAAGCAGAAGGTTATGATTATGTGCGCTTTTTTGGTTCAGCCGTCTCTTTATATTATTGATGAACCTTTTTTAGGTTTAGATCCGCTGGGTATTCAATCTTTACTTGATTTGATGACGGATATGAAAAAGCAAGGTGCAGGCATTTTAATGTCCACACACATTTTGGCGACCGCGGAACGCTACTGCGATAAATTTGTTATTTTACATAACGGAGAAGTAAGAGCGCAAGGAACGCTTAAAGACCTTCAAGAAGAATTTCAGATGCGCAATGCTACTCTTGATGAAATTTATATTGAATTAACAAAGGAAGAAGGCTATGAGTAAGATTGATGCATTATGGAAGCAACGGTTTCAGCAGTATTTAGTGGATGTAAGAAGATATACAAAATATATCTTAAATGACCACATTAAATTAGTGTTAATTTTTGCGATTGGCGGTTTGGCCTACTATTATCAACAGTGGTTGAGTACATTAACGCCTGCGTTTCCTTCGGCTGTAGTGATTGCGATACTTATGGGATTGATTTTAACCATGGGTCAAATTCAAACGTTTTTAAAACGACCTGATTTAGTCTTTTTACTTCCTTTGGAGACGAAGCTGCAGCCTTATTTTAAAAAATCTTTTTGGTTTACCTTTACGATTCAGCTTTATATTTTATTATTTGCAACTGGTGCAGCAGCACCTCTTCACGTAAAGGTAATGCATGATTCTTACTCAAACGTTTTTGTGTTTTTTCTGCTATTACTCATCTTGAAAGTTGTAAACTTAGGCATGTCTTGGTGGGCTGTATGGTTTGAAGAAAAGTGGGCGAAGTGGACAGATTATATCGTCAGGTTTTTCTTGAACGCAGTTTTTACGTACTTCTTATTTTCCCATGCATACGCATTCTTTACAGGAATCGTAGCGGTGATTATGATTGCGCTAGCCATTTATTATCGCTCGCTTACAAAAAGAAAGCCGATCAAATGGGAAAAGCTAATTGACTTAGAAGAAAAGCGCATGGGCTATTTTTATCGATTAGCTAATTTATTTACGGACGTTCCTCAGGTGAAAGAGCGAATCAAACGCCGTAGATATTTAGATTGGCTAGTAGCACGTATTCCATTTCGTCAAAGTGCCACTTACCATTACTTATACACCAGAACATTTTTGCGATCAGGAGATTATTTAAGTTTGCTCGTTCGCTTAACTGTCATTGGCGGATTTTTAATTGTAGCTGCGCCGTTTCAATACGGCAATATAGTGGTTGTTTTATTTGTTGTATACATGACCGGTTTTCAATTACTCCCGCTTTGGAAGCAGCACAAACAGATTTTATGGCTTTCTCTTTATCCGGTTGAAGCTAAAGAACGGAAAAAGGCATTTTTGGACGTATGGAAAAAAGCGCTGTATGTACAAATTCTTGTGCTCGCCATAGCGGTGGCTTTTTCTAATATAGTTGCTGCACTGCTTTCCGTGGCAGCAGGTGCTATATTTATTCACTTATTTGTACATGCATATGTAAATAAAAAATTAACGTAAAAAAGCTCCGAAAGGAGCTTTTTTACGTTTTTAGACTACTTTGGAGATGAAGATAATATACGGAAGCGATAGACGTTCATTGCTACTTTTGTGAGATGGTCAAGAAGCTGATAATTAGCATATGCACCTATAACAGCTCCAATTCCCGGCATAAGCTGAAACATTTTCACAACATCAATGTAATCACGGTATTCTTGTTGAAAAGCTTTCCAATCAAGCTCAAGAAGTTCCTCTTTCTTTTCTTCCCAGTTTTCTACTACTTCGAGCAGCTTCGTTCTATGGTCGTCGCTGCAAAAGGCAAGATGAAAAATATACAGCATATAAATGCGTTCTTCTTTTTCTTTTACATCAAAACCATACGTAGCGGCAATGTCAAATAAGCACTTCATTTTTATGGAAAGAAGAAGCGGGAAATCTGCTGCACCTAAAAGGATACCGCCTGCACCAGTACCAGCTCCTTCTACAGCAGCTGTTTTTTTGTACTTAGGTATGAGTTCCAAAATTCTGTTCTCTTTTTCTTCAAATGAAAGACCGCTGACATCTCTTTTTTTAGTGGTGAAATCGGATCCAACAAGCGTGGTTTCAACCATTTTTTTTATGCTTTCAGTCATAATCTTATGGACTTTAGCAGGGATTTTTTCATTTATTTTAAGCTGTAAAGATTTTGCGGTCCGTTGAAATTTAGAAGGTCGTTTCAATATGCTGAATTTCCAATGTTCAGCTTCTTGTAACACTTTTTCTTCATACGTATTCAAAAAAATCACCTCATTTCAGTCGATATAAATACTACGTTTTAAGTGAGGAAAAGGTTCCTGAAATAAAACAACAAGCACTCGTCTGCTTATCTGTACGAATGCTTGCTGAATGATTAATTCGCTTTTATTACGTTTTTAGAAGGAGCTTGTTCTCTTAAATACTCAACAGCAGCCGTACCAAGCGTTTTAGCTGCGATAAGCATTGCTTTTTCGTTAAAATCAAATTTAGGATGATGATGAGGATACGGAGCATCTACACCTTCTGGCTGAGCTCCTGTAAAAAAGAACGTTCCTTTAATATGCTGCAAATAATAAGAGAAATCTTCCCCAGTCATGTGAGGCTCCGTTTCTTCGACTGTATGAACTTCATCGATTTGAGAAGCAGCAGAAGCAAGAAAGGCCGTTTCTTCCGGGTGGTTGACGACGGAAGGATAGCCACGCGTATAACTCAGTTCATAAGAAGCGTCAGCTGTTAAGCATGTACCTTGGACAATTCGTTCGATTTCTTTTTCTACGTCATTTCGTACATCTTCGTTAAATGTTCTTACCGTTCCAATTAGTCGAGCAGAATCAGCAATAATATTAAATGCATTTTCTGCTACAAAAGAACCTATGCTCACAACCGCTGAATCAATTGGGTTTACACGTCTGCTTACAATTTGCTGTAAATTAACAACAAGCTGAGAGGCGATGACGATTGAATCTTTTGTTTTGTGAGGCTGTGCACCGTGGCCGCCTGCTCCTTTGATCGTAATTTCAAAGCGATCAGCAGCAGCCATAATAGGGCCCGTTCGATATTGAACGACACCAGTTGGAGTTAATGACCATAAATGCGTTCCGAATATCGCGTCTACACCGTCTAAGCATCCGTCTTCAATCATGGACTTGGCGCCTCCGGGTGCGTACTCTTCGGCGTGCTGATGAATGAAGATGATTTTACCAGGGAGAGAATCCCTTATTTCAAAAAGCGCTTTAGCAAGGACTAAAAGAGTAGCTGTATGACCATCGTGACCACACGCATGCATTACACCGGGAACAGTTGATTGATATGGTACATCTTTTTCATCTTGAATAGGCAGGGCATCAAAGTCGGCTCTCAAAGCTACAGTAGGACCAGGGTTTCCTCCTTGAATGCTTGCTACAATGCCGTTTCCTCCTACATTTGCTCGGTAAGAAATACCGATTTTGTCATAAAAAGATCGAATGTAGGCAGCGGTTTGAAATTCTTTAAAAGACGGTTCTGGATACTGATGCAGATATCGGCGGACTTGAACCATTTCATCAAATTTTTCTTCAAGCAAAGTATGTAGCTTGGAATTCACGTGACCATATCCTTTCTGTATAGGTTGAATAAAGTTTTGAATTTTTTGACATTTTAATCATTATATCATTATCTATTAAAAAGAAAAGAATGTAAGCGTTGTTATTGAAAAAAGTAATTGAATCATGAAATATTTTATATACATAATAGATACATAAGATGAGGAATAGGGATAAAGAATGAGTTTTTTGCCAATTTTCTCATGAGATAATAGGAGGTAACGATATGGTAGATTCACAAACTGTATCCCTGTACAAAAAATTGATGTGGGTGTTTGGGGGGGCAGGTCTCGTTTTTTTAGGAGTGTTGTTTGTTGTGTCGACAGATTCTTTTCAAGGAGACCACTGGCTTGTTTCAGCTATAGATGACAGCACTGTTCTTCAGTCAGCGTCATCTGTTTTTTATGGCTTGTCTTTTTTAGCTTCAAAAGTGATGATTATGGTTCTTTTAGCTGTACTTCTCGTTTTTTTATTTTTTAAAAAGGACTATATCGGTATGATATCGGCATTTTTATTTATTTTAAGCGGTGATATTATTAATAAAGCAGTTAAGGATGCGGTAGAACGAGGGCGTCCTCTTGAAGGCATCGAAGGCTACAGTTTTCCAAGCGGCCATGCGATGATGGGAATTCTTATTTATGGTCTGATTATCTTTTTTCTCACAAAGCATATGAACAGTCAAAAGGTAGCCAAGCGGTATCAGCTTGCAATTACTTTAATTGTTTTATTAATAGGTGTGAGCCGTATTCTATTAAGAGAACATTTTTTAACAGATGTCTTAGCGGGCTACAGCTTAGGGCTTATGTGGCTTATTGTAGGTATTTTCTTCTATACGCTTGTTTATGCGTATGTAAAGCCTTCAGCGGAAAAAGAGTTTCCAAAAGGCATGTAAAAAATATATACATATGGCCCCCCTTCATAAAAAGAAGGGGGCTTTTGTTTAAACTAAGAACATCGCGACAATTGTTGTAACGACTAATCCAATCGCTACAGGTTTTAAATTACGTCTGGCGAGTTCAAACGGACTGACTCCGCAAATCGCAGCAGCTGGAATCAATGCCCATGGAATCAATGTGCCTCCCCCAACCCAAATCGCAGCAATTTGCCCTAAAGCAGTTAGGGTGGCAGCGCCCGATCCTAAAGCAGATGCAAATAAATGAGAGACAGAGCCTACAAGTGAAATGCCTGAAAAGCCTGAACCGTCTAATCCGGTAATAGCTCCTAGAGCAGTTATCGTTACAGTGGCGACCTGTGCGGTTAACGGCACAGTGGAAGCAAGAGCAACGCCTAGGTCATTTACAAGTCCATGTGATCCTTTCGGAAGAAAGTCACCGATGATTGTTGTGAATCCAGCATCTCCTAAATAGAAAAAAGCTGCAATGGGAATAACGGGACCGAATACTTTAAAACCAAACTGCAAGCCTTCAATCAAGTAGGAAGTTGTTTGTTCGAGACCTTTTCCTTTGTGAGCAATAAGTGAAACCACCACTAAAATAAATAAGGCTGTGCCACCAACGAGAGCAGTTGCATCTCCTCCCTGTAAATGAAGGGCGAACATTGCCCATACGTCTATAGCAAAGAAAAGGGGAACTATAATGGCTAAAGCCCGGCGTACTGAAGAAGAAAGAGGTGTGGATTGGACAGAAGAACTGCTTGTTAACATTGTCGGTTGAGCGTGAATTCTATTGTGCTTCATATCTTGTTTTAAAAAGTAAAAAGCAGAGAGTGTCGTAACAACTCCCATCACAATGACCAGAGGGACACTTGCTTGAACCACCTCGTGAACTGGAAGACCTGCTGCGTCAGCAGTTATCTTAGGAGCAGCTTGAATAACAAAGTCTCCTGAAAGCGCAACGCCGTGGCCGAACAAATTCATCGCTACGGCTACGCCTATAGCTGGAAGCCCTACGCGGATGGCCACTGGTAAAAGCACGGCTCCAAGTAAAGCAACGGCTGGAGAAGGCCAGAAAAAATAGGAGATGGTCATCATAACTAATCCAATAACCCAATAGGCAAGAGCAGGCGTTTTAATGAGGCGAGCAAAAGGTGAAATCATCGATTCATTTATTCCTGTAGCCATTAAGACTTTACTCATGGATACAATAATTGAAATAATTAAAATGGTAGGAAGCAGTTCTGTAATGGCATAAATGAAGCTGGAAAAAACAGCGCTGACGGAGTGGCTTAACGAAGAGGTAGCCGTTAAGGAAAGTAAAAAAATCCCGAGTATACAAAGGATACTCGTATCTCGCCGCATAATCATAAAGCCGATAATGAAGGCGATAAAAAGGACATACATCCAATGAAGAGCTCCAAGCTCTATGCCCATAAAAATTCCTCCCAATAGGTGATATAGTATACAATATGACGTTTGTGCCTATTGTGATACTCGCCTACTAGGAGGATGTTTACTTATTTAACTACGTGGTATGAGGTCACATAAGAAGGGCGAGAGAAAATCGATGGCTGCTGATCCACGCCTTCTGACGTACCGCGTTTTTTGTGTGCTTCATTATAGGCTTTTGAAGACTGCCAATCGCTAAATGAACTTTCATCTTTCCATCCTGTAAAGATAATGTATGTGTCATTTTGCAGTGGACGAAGCACACGAATAGCTGAGAAGCCTGCTTCATTTTCAATTAAACGAGCTCRTTGGCTAAATCGCTGTTCAAACAAAGGACGGCCTTCATCTGTAACTGAAATATTATTTAGTACAGCAAATCCGCTATCTGCAAGATCTCCAGAAGCATCTAATACCTCATAAGCATGTCCTTCTTTAAAAATTGTATCTCCATCTGTTTCGTGAACTAGTGCAAATTGATCGTCATCTTTGTGAAGCAGTAGCAAACGTTCACTCGGATGTTCGTCGATCAACTTCTGAAGGTARGGGCCTGTTCCGTAAGTAATAAAGATCTTCATGGATTATACTTCCTTTCTAATTGGGAATTGCATACAATTTACAATTGTAAATCATACTAAAATTATAAAATTTTACACACAAAAATTCAAAAATTGTGAACTTCTAATGAAGATGGTAAAGTAAAACATTGATGAAGTTGTTTTCCATATTATCAAAAGTTTAGCGAAAGAAAAGGGGTGGCATGATGTACAAAAAAGGCTTATACGCAATTGCTGCCTTAGTTGGAATTTTTCTATTAGGATTGATTGGATATATTATCATCTTGTTTCTTGGAAACTATGTAATTGATGAGAAAAAGATCGTCATGGACTCGGCTACGAGGTTAGTGGACGAAAATGGAGACGAATTAACAAAGCTCTATGTGAAAAATCGGGACTTGGTTTCAATTGATAAGATTCCAAAGCATGTGCAACAAGCATTTATTTCAATTGAAGACGTTCGTTTTTATGAACACCACGGAATCGATTTTAAATCTATTGGTCGAGCATTATACCGAGATATATTGGCTGGAGGAAGTGTTGAAGGAGGAAGTACTTTAACACAGCAGTTGGCTAAAAATGTGTTTTTATCTAATGATAAAACGTTGCTTAGAAAAACAAAAGAAGTAGTGGTGGCCATTAACTTGGAGCAGCGTTACAGTAAGCAAAAACTGCTTGAGATGTATTTGAACCAAATATACTTTGGACACGGAGCCTATGGAATCCAAGCTGCATCCAAGCTTTACTTCAATAAAGATGTCTCCGAATTAACGGTAGAAGAAGGTGCACTGCTCGCTGCACTGCCAAAAGCACCGAATTCTTATTCTCCTATTTTACATCCGGAAAAAAGTATAGAACGTAGAAATGTTGTGTTAAATGCCATGCAAAAAGCAGGTTATTTATCAGCTGAAAAAAATGTCCGTTTGCAAGGAAGAATGCTGGGGTTGGACGTAAAGGAACAGGCTAAAAACCCAGCGTATCTAACCTATATCGATATGGTTATTCAAGAAGCAGAGAAGAAATACAGTATTTCGAGCAATGAGCTTCTGCGCGGCGGTTATACGGTCAAAGTACCTATGAATACAAAAGTACAAGAAGCCGCCTACGAGCTGATGAAAGAAAATCGTTATTTTCCAGGTACAGATAACAGTGCCCAAGGTGCTTTTGTATTAGTCGATAACAAAAGCGGAGGAGTTTTATCTGTTATGGGAGGACGAGATTATGTACAAAAGTCGCTCAATCGCGTAAATGTCAAAAGACAGCCAGGTTCTACGATGAAACCTATTGCGGTATATGGCCCTGCGTTAGAAGAAGGTCAATTCAAGCCTTATTCCTTGCTGCAAGACAAGCTTAGAAGCTACGGGGGATACACACCTAAAAATGTAGACGGCCAATATGCTAAAAAGGTAACGATGTACGATGCCCTAAAAGATTCTAAAAACGCAGCTGCCGTCTGGACATTGAATCAGCTAGGAGTTGAAACAAGTAAGCAGTATCTCACAAAGCTAGGAATTCCTTTAGAAGATAAAGGGCTTGCGATTGCTCTTGGAGGATTAAAGGAAGGAATTACACCGCTTCAATTAGCAGGAGCGTACCGTGCATTTGCTGAAAACGGAGAAAACATCCAACCGTACTTTATTCAAGAAATAAAAGATCAAGACGGAAAAGTGATTGCAAAAGCTGTTCCCGACACTCACAAAGCATTTTCAAAACAGACAGCGTGGTATATGACAAAAATGCTTCAAGGAGTTGTTAAAGAAGGAACGGCAAAAAATGGAGAGTTTAAAGGAGAGTTAGCAGGAAAAACAGGGTCTACTTCGTATACGAATGTTAAAGGAGCTACAAGGGATGCTTGGTTCGTTGGGTATACGCCAGATGTTGTAGGAAGCGTGTGGATGGGATATGATTCTACAAATGACCAGCATTATTTAACAAAAGGAAGTTCTTATCCGACGCTATTATTTAAAGACATTCTCACAAGAGCTGGTTACGACGAAGCTGCATTTCAAAAGCCAGCAGGCGTTAAAGATTTGCCAAAACCAATACGCTTAGAGGAAGTTAAAGACTTAAAACAAGAATTAACATTCCATCCATTTGGTTTGCTAACGGTAAATTTATCGTGGACACCTTCACCTGATAAAAGAGCTGTTTATTATGTTTATGAGAAAAAAGGAGATAAAGCCGAAGTAATTGGCAAAGTGAAGGGAAAAGGAGCATTTGAAAAAGAGCGTGTGAATCTGCTCGACAGTCCTACTTATTATGTAGTTCCTTACAATTCCCAAACAAAACAAAAAGGAAAAAAATCCAACGAAGTAACACCTGCTCTTTTTCAATAAAAAAAGGAAGAGTAGGGCGAATTTTTGACATTTTTAGCAGGTGGCTATACAAGTCGTAAAGAAATGGGTATAGTGACAAGTAGAGAATATAACGTGAAACTTTAATCAGTAGAGGAACCGGTATGTTCCTTTGCTGATTATTGTCTGTCTAATCGAAGAAAATACGGATGGAAGACAATCGAGAAAGGTGGAAATTATGAGTCAAGGAACGTTTAACGATACTTTTTTAAAAGCCTGTAGAGGGGAAAAAACGGATCATGTTCCGGTTTGGTATATGCGCCAAGCAGGGCGTTCACAGCCGGAATACCGAAAGCTAAAAGAGAAGTACTCTTTATTTGAAATCACTCATCAGCCAGAGCTTGGAGCATACGTAACACGTCTGCCCGTTGAACAGTACGGAGTGGATGCAGCTATTTTATATAAAGATATAATGTCACCGCTTCCTTCAATTGGAGTGGATGTTGAAATCAAGTCAGGAATTGGTCCTGTAATTTCTAATCCAATTCAATCTTTAAGCGATGTAGAAAAACTAGGAGAAATTACGCCGGAAGAAGATGTTCCGTATGTATTAGATACGATTAAGCTGTTAACAACAGAACAGTTAAACGTACCTCTAATTGGCTTTGCAGGTGCTCCTTTTACAGTGGCAAGCTATATGATTGAAGGAGGACCTTCAAAAAATTACAATAAAACAAAAGCATTTATGTATACCGAACCTAAAGCATGGTTTGCACTAATGGATAAGTTAGCAGATATGACGATTACATATGTAAAAGCGCAAATTGACGCTGGGGCAAAAGCCATTCAAATCTTTGATTCATGGGTAGGTGCTTTAAATGTAGCGGATTATCGTTACTTTATAAAACCTGTTATGGAGCGAATTTTCACCTCTTTACGTGAAAAAAATGTACCGCTCATTATGTTTGGAGTAGGGGCAAGTCATTTGGCAAAAGAATGGCATGATTTGCCGCTGGATGTAGTGGGATTAGATTGGAGAACACAGCTGGATGAAGCACGTGCATTAGGCTTAACAAAAACACTGCAAGGAAACTTAGATCCTGCTATTTTGTTAGCTCCATGGGAAGTTATTGAAGAACGTGTAACAGAAATATTAGATAAAGGGATGGCCAGTCCTGGTTACATCTTTAACTTGGGGCACGGCGTTTTTCCACAGGTTCAGCCGGAAACGTTAAAGCGTTTAACAACCTTTATTCATGAATATTCTGCAAATAGACAATAAATTGTCAAATAATTTGGAGCGCTAAACTTTGAATTTTTCTTTTTATTCATGGCAAAATGAAGACAAGTATTGAATCTAATAAAGAGGTGTCGAACACATGAGTAAAAAAGTAATGGGATTACTTGTAATGGCATATGGAACGCCATATAAAGAAGAAGATATTGAACGTTACTATACACATATCCGCCGCGGACGTAAACCTTCACCAGAAGCCTTAGAAGATTTACAAAACCGCTACGAAGCAATCGGGGGCATTTCACCTCTTGCCAAAATTACGCAACAGCAAATGGAAAGTCTGGAAAAGCGCTTGAATGAAGTGCAGGATGAAATTGAATTTAAAGCGTATCTTGGCTTAAAGCATATTGAACCGTTTGTTGAAGATGCAGTAGAAGCCATGCATAAAGACGGAATTAAAGAAGCGGTCAGCATCGTGCTTGCACCTCACTTTTCAACGTTTAGCGTAAAATCCTATAATGGGCGCGCCAAAGAAACGGCTGAAAAATTAGGAGGACCAATCATTCATTCAGTAGAAAGCTGGTACAGTGAGCCAAAGTTCATTCAGTACTGGGCTACACGTGTTAAACAAACGTTTGATTTAATGGACGAAGAGAAACGCCAAAAAGCCGTGTTGATTGTATCTGCACATAGCTTGCCGGAAAAAATTATTGCAGCAGGAGATCCATATCCAAATCAGCTTCAAGAAACAGCGGATTTAATTGCACAAGCAGCTGGTATTGAACATTACGAAATTGGCTGGCAAAGTGCTGGAAATACGCCTGAACCATGGATAGGTCCGGATGTCCAAAATTTAACAAGAGAATTGCATGAAGAAAAAGGCTATACATCGTTCGTGTATACTCCGGTTGGATTTATCGCAGACCACTTAGAAGTACTTTATGATAACGACTATGAATGCAAAGTTGTGACAGATGAAATTGGGGCTGATTATTACCGCCCTGAAATGCCAAATGCACAGCCTGAATTTATCGATGGGTTAGCTACAGTTGTGTTAAAACAGATTGCCCGTTAAGTCAATATAGATTCTTTGTACGTTGAACAGGGATGAAAAGTAACTTATAATCAATATAGAGAAAAGTAAGAAGCGAGCTATGGATTTCCATAATCGCTTCTCTTTATATTGAATTTTACAGAAAAGGCGATGATAACATGACGGATAGACGAAAAAAGGTTGTCATCATCGGTGGAGGAATAACAGGTCTTTCAGCTGCCTATTATTTGCAAAAAAAAATAAAGGATCATCAGCTGCCAATTGATCTTCAACTAATAGAAGCGACGCATCGGCTTGGTGGAAAAATTCAAACGGTCAAACGAGACGGGTATTTATTTGAAAAAGGTCCTGATTCATTTTTAGCGCGTAAGCTAGCTGCTACAAAACTGGCAAAAGAAGTAGGGTTAGGCAGGGAGCTAGTCGGAAATGAAAAAGGAAAATCCTATATTCTAGTAAAAGATACACCGCATGCGCTGCCTGATGGTGCTGTAATGGGGATACCAACCAAGTTATCTCCTTTTATCACAACAGGGTTATTTTCACCTGTTGGCAAGCTGCGCGCAGCAGCTGATTTTTTTATACCGAAGACAAAAAATCAGGATGACCGTTCGCTAGGCGTGTTTTTTAGAAGACGGTTTGGTGATGAAGTTGTTGAAAATTTAATTGAGCCTCTATTATCAGGGATTTACGCAGGAGACGTTGATCGCTTGAGTTTACGATCAACATTTCCACAGTTTCTGCATGCTGAACATAAGTACAGAAGCTTAATTGTTGGAATGAAAAAGCTAAAAGAAATTCACCCACAGCACGGTGATGATTCGGAGTTCAAAAAAAATAGTGTCTTTTTAACATTAAAAGAAGGTCTTCAATCGCTAGTAGATGGGGTAGAAAAAGCAATAGATCCTGATATTATTACAAAAGGAATAAAAGTAGAGAAAATTTATAAAGAAGATACCGCATATGAATTGTCGTTAAATAGCGGGAAAGTCATAAAAGCAGACAGCGTTATTGTAACTTCTCCTCATGCAGCTGCTCAGTCTATGCTTTCAGAATATAAAATATTCGAACCGTTGAAGCATATGCCTTCCACTTCAGTAGCTACTGTTGTGATAGCCTTTGCACAAGAAGCGCTGCAAGACAATCTAGATGCAATGAACATCGCCGTTTCAAGAAATAGCGATTACACGATTACGGCGTGCACATGGCTAAATAAAAAGTGGCCGCATGCGGTTCCGGAAGGAAAAGTGCTGCTGAGATGTTTAGTTGGACGAACTGGGGATGAAGCTGTGGTGGATCAGCCTGACGATGAAATTTTCAAAATTGTCCTGGAGGATTTGAAGAAGCTCATTACCATTTCTGCTGAGCCTGAATTTTACGCGGTAACGAGATGGAAGCAGTCAATGCCTCAGTATACGGTCGGACATCACGATATGCTAGATACGATGAACGAACAGCTTGAAAAAGAGCTGGCCGGTCTTTATGTAGCGGGAAGCTCATACGAAGGTCTGGGTATACCAGAATGTGTAGAGCACGGAGAAGATGTGGCTAAAAAAGCGGTTAAATATGTGCAGCAACTGTAGAAGTGGAGCGGTGAATCAATGCTCCGCTTTTTTGTCTACTACCTGTAGAGAAAGGTTATACTAAGAGAAGAGATTGTGGTTGAAAAGCAAAAGAAACTTATGCTATAGTAAAACCGTACTTGTTGACTGAAATATTCATTCGGTCAGAAAGAAGGGGATAACGTGGCGATAGACCGAAAGCAATCAGTTGTTGATGCAGCGTCAAAATCATTTGCGCTGTTTGGATATAAAGCAACGACTATGGAGCAAGTGGCGAAGCTTGCAAATGTCGGAAAAGGAACGATTTATACTTTTTTTAAAAACAAAGAAGAGTTATTCGATGAAATTGTGACACGAATGATTCGAGAAATGACAGATGCAGCTGAAACTGTCATTGATAGCAACCGTCCTTTTTTTGAAAATGCCCAAGCAGCCATTTTTCGAATCTTAGAATTCCGCACTGAGCATCAGCTCATGCTGAAGCTGGTACAGGAACAGCAGTTAGGCACTACAGCAGTGCAAGAAGTGCTGGTGCGAGTAGAAGAAGAGATTTTGACTTATATAAAAAACAAAATCGAAATTGCGATTTCTAAAAAAGAAATTAAACCGTGCAACCCGGAGCTCACAGCTTTTTTATTATTTAAAATGTACATTGCACTCGTCTATGATTGGGAAAAACGGCATGAGCCGCTTTCAGAAGAAAAAATTGCTGAATTAATTGAACTATACTTTTTACGCGGTCTGTCTCAGTGAGATAGGCTTTTTTCATAGAAAAAACAAAAAAGGTCTCATGACGAGACCTTTTTTATTGTTCATTATCATCTTTTTTTACGCCGTTTAATTCTGTATTTCCTGTTTTTGCATCTTCTTCTTTTTGCTCTACTTCTTTTTCGCCTTCTTTTTTAAGATCAAAGTAAGCTTTTATCACGTCACCGGTAACTGTTTTACTTAACGTGTTAGATGTACCGGCTACATAAGCAGAAGGAATAACAACCGCTACTGCTACTTCCGGATTATCATAAGGCGCGTATGAAACGAATGTAGAGTTACGAACGCTTACACCTTTATTAAAGGTTTCTGCGGTACCAGACTTACCAGCAATATTATACTGACGGTATTTTCCTGTATTAAGTAAACGCCCTGTACCATGTGACCCTGTAACTACTTGGCGAAATCCTTGTTTGACAAGGTTAATTTCTGATTGGCCCATCGTAATACGGTTTAACACTTCTGGTTCAACAGAACTTTGAATACTTCCTTTTAGTTCGCTATCAAGCTCAGGTTCACGGATTTCTTTTACTAAGTGCGGCTTCATGCGATATCCACCGTTAGCAATCGTTGAGATGTACTGAACAAGCTGAAGCGGTGTGTACGTATCATACTGTCCAATACCAAAATCCAGTGCTTTACCTGGTTCGTTTGTTACAGTATTGCGAATACCCGTTGATTCGTTTTCTAATTCGATGCCCGTTGAAATTCCAAGACCAAACTGGCTATAGTATGAGCGCAGCTTATTAAAGATAGAAGGTGGAATGTTCAGTTTACCGCCAGGGCGGTACGTTTCACCAGCCATGCTCATAACCGTACGGTACATGAACACGTTTGACGATTGTTCCAAAGCATTTTGAATCCCAGTTGCTCCAATTGGGTGAGACGACTTTTTAATTGTTCCGCCAGCAAACTTCAGCGGCGCATCGTAAAAAACCGTACCAGGCTGAATAGCACCTGAATCAAGTCCTGCTAGAACGGTCGCTCCTTTAACCGCAGAACCTACTTCATAAGAAGTGGTCATGTTACCAAGAGCAAAGTCTTGTACTTTACGTGCTCCGGTTTGCTTATCAGTAACAAGCTGTTTTCCGCCCATCGCTAAAATATCTCCCGTGTGAGGGTCCATCATAATAGCAAACGCTCGGTCCATTAATCGTGAACCAGCAGCACCGGATGTCACAGCTTTTGTTAAAACATCTTCGACTTGCTTTTGAAGTTCCATATCAATTGTTAAAATTAAGTCACTGCCGCGCTGACCTTCTGTAACGGTCTCTTGGCTCACTAAGTTGCCCGAGCGGTCCGTGACGTTTTGCACGCGAGCTTTTTGACCGCGAAGAACGTCTTCGTACTGCTTTTCTAAATAACTTTTTCCTACTCGGTCGTTACGGCTGTAGCCGTGTGATAAATAGTACTGCAAGTTTTCACTCGGTAATCCTTCATCTGCTGATGTGATTTTACCAAGCAGCGTGCTAAGTAAGTCATCGTATGTATACATACGGTCCCAGTAAGTTGTTGTATCGACGCCTGGTAAGTCACCCAGCTGCTCACTAATAACGGCAAGCTCTTTATCGGTTAACCCGCTTTTAATAATTTGAGCAGTTAGCGCGTACCCGCCTTCCATCTTGCTTTTAATAGCAATCACTTCAAGGTCATCTTTCACCGATAGAAGTTCGTTTTTTGTGATGCGCTTTAGCTGAAGAGGATATAAATCATCTTCAGAAAGTTGACCTTCTTTTACTTTTTGCTTATCCGCTGCGGTAATTTTTTTCGCTGCTGCTTTTGGATGAGTTGCAATCCAGTAATCTTTTAAGTCGCGTTCTGTTAGCTTAATCGTATTTTTATCTTTCTTTTTAGCCGATTTGCCAAACACGTCTGTTGTAACAGGAACATCAATAAGAGTGGCAAGCTTTTTAGCTACTTTTAGCTTGTCTTCTTGAGTGACGCCTTTCAAACGCGTGTACGTGACAGCGTTCAACGGTTTATTATCCACGATAACGCGGTCATAGCGGTCTAGCATCTTTCCGCGAGGAACCGGTGAATCTACCGTTTCATCTTCTGTTTTTTCAACTTCTCGTTTATAGTTCTCTCCGTACACGATCTGTACGAAGCCTAATCGTAAAATGAGTGCAGAAAAAAGCAGGAAAACCACAATAAACAGCCAGTTAATTCGAAATGAGACATGTGTTTTTTTGCGCTTTTTAGTTTTCATGTAAACCCCTTCACTTTGTTTATACAAGTTAAAAAAATTCATAAATTTTCTTATGAATCTATCACTCTACATATTAACATAATTTTGTCTATAAATGTTATTAGGTGGAATAAAACAGACAAAAAATTTATAGAAATTTTTGCGGAAGAAGAGAGACCTGTCGAAGGGTGCTGAAGGGGTTGTTCAATATTTTCCACTCGGTTGTTCAATATTGTTACCTGTTCAAATGTCCTAGAATCGGTAAAATAAAGAGAGATAGATATCAAGGGGGGCAAAACGAATGAAAATGAAAAGGCTTTCAATAATGTCTGGCGTGTTAGCAACATCACTTTTATTTGCGACAGCATGTTCAAACTCAGGTACGGATTCAAAAGCAAGTAAATCAACAGGCTCAGGTGATCAAGTTGTTATTGATATGTTCCAGTTCAAAGTGGAAATTGCAGATCAGCTGAAAGAATTAACGGATGAATATACAAAAGAACATCCAAACGTAAAGTTTAACATCCAAACAGTCGGCGGAGGCGCGGACTATGGTGCAGCATTAAAAGCACAGTTTGCCTCTGGAAATGAACCTGATATCTTTAACAATGGAGGGTTCCAAGAAGCGCAAACGTGGAAGGATAAATTGGAAGATTTATCTGATCAGCCGTGGGTAGATAATCTGTATGATATCGCCAAAGAACCGATGACAATGGACGGGAAAATTTATGGTCAGCCGCTAAACTTAGAAGGTTATGGTTTTATTTATAATAAAGATTTATTTGAAAAAGCAGGCGTTAAAGAATTACCTAAAACGCTGTCAGAATTAGAAGCAGCTTCTAAGAAGCTTAAAGCAAAAGGCATTACGCCATTTTCTAATGGATACGGCGAGTGGTGGGTGCTAGGTAACCACTTATTTAATATTCCAATGGCACAGCAAGACGATCCAGATGCGTTTATTAAAGGTCTAAACGAAGGAAAAGCAAAATTTGAAGGCAATGAAACGTTTAAGCAATTTATGAATCTGTTCGATTTAACGTTAAAGTATGGAAATAAAAATCCACTAACGACAGACTACAATACACAAGTTACTCAATTTGCTTCTGGTGAAACAGCAATGATGCAACAAGGTAACTGGACGGTAAATATGATTACGAAAATTAATCCGGACATGAAAATGGGCTTTATTCCAATGCCAATCAGCAACGATGCAAAGAAAAATGATAAATTAGCAATCGGAGTTCCAAATAACTGGGTAGTAAACAAAAATGCGCCAGATGCAGATAAAAAAGCAGCGAAGGAATTCTTAAATTGGATGGTTTCTTCTAAAGAGGGTCAAAAATTCTTAGTTGAAAAGTTCAAGTTCATTCCAGCGTTCAAAAACATCGATGGAAAAGGCATCGATTCTTTATCTGATGATATCTTAAAATACTCTGAAGAAGGTAAAACATTATCATGGAACTGGTTTAAGTATCCGGAAGGAACGGTTCAAGAAGTCGGCGCAGCAATGCAGTCTTACGCAGGCAAGCAAATGACAGCAATGCAGTCTTACGCAGGCAAGCAAATGAC
>NZ_JBFULJ010000044.1:0-18110 GCF_056400385.1 Priestia sp. P5_B4 | reverse complement strand
GAACATTTTCTGTACTTCCGGAGACTACAACAGTCTCACCTCTTGATATGATAGAGACCTGCATTTCTTCTTCAATTCGCTTTAAATTCGCATCTTGTACGCCAAATAATGAAATGGCTTCATTTGAATCATCAAGTTGTACGTTAATTGTTACTAGCTGTTCTGACATTCATCAATCTCCTTGAATAATTGGTTGAGTGTTCGCAATATTTTCTATAACTTGGTAATGTATTGATAATCTAACTTTACCATTGTCCTGTTCTTGGTGCAAAACTTTTTCACCTTTTATTTTAGCATCCTCACCTAAAGTTGATAGTAATTTTTTTCGACCGATTTCCAAAGCTTTTTCCACCGCCTCTTGTTTAGAATAGACGCGCTGCGAGTTCTGTTCTTCTCGTACAGCAACTTTCTCATACGACAGAGGTAATTTCCATTTAAAAAAATAGAGTGGATGCTCCACTTTTTCTGTCACCTTTGAGGCGTATTTTTCTTTGTTAAAAGCCCAAAGAGGCATTTTAAAAGCTTGAAAATCTAAATAGTGCTTCGTATATCCATTACCCGTTAATACCTGAAAATCAGTTTTTAAAGGCACTTCCACCTCAGACTTATACCATGTTTCACCGTAGACTTTCYCTTTAGCAGCTACTACTTTTTTATTTTTTTCGTTTCCAATAATACCGGAAACTAGGACCTCGCCTTCGTTGACAAAATCATTAACCTTGACTAAAGGTTGTCCTTTTTCGACAAACAAATTCGTAATAATGGCTTTCTTTTTAGCAATTAAATGTTGGTAAGGTGTTTTTTGCTGAGGCTTGGGCTCATTTTTTTCAACCACTTGGAAGTGATAAGAAGTGCCGCGCACTTCTACTCCCACCCAGGTAATATTGTTCATATTATCTGTTAAATAGCGCTGAATTTTTTCAGGACTCTCTAACAGAAATTGAAACTCTCCTCTTTTTACACCTATTTTGGCAAGCTGCTTAGTCATTTGATGTTCTGTTTGTGGTTCTGCACCGCTAATTTCCACTTTCCACACCATGTTGGAAAGCAAACCAAGAATAATAAAAAAAGAAAGAAAACCTAAAGCAAATCCACTATTTTTGATCACTCGTTTTGTTAAAAAAGGAAAACCTCTGCCTCTTATAAAATAAATTTTACAATCTGCGTTGCGAATTAGTATACGAATTTTTTTTACATCTTTCAATAATATCGTTGCTGTCGCTAGCTGACCGTCAACTTTATGGACATTCGAAATCATAATCTGTTGTCTCACACAATTATTTAAAAAACGTTCAATTCCTTTTCCAACAATTCGAATACGTACGGTACCAATAACAAAGTTTGTCCATCCATTCTTCATTTTTTTCCTCCTTGTGTTATTGTTCTAAATAAAGAACTTGATTGATTTTACCTTCTAAAACCAGTTCTTCTGGCAGTATTACTTTAATGACCAGTCCTTCACCTCGAATTAACATTTGTCCCTGTTTTAGTAACACGCGTATTTCAGTATCAGAAAAGGCTAATAAACCTTTATGATTTTCAATATAAATGTGTATTTGTCCAACTAACGTAATACGGGGAAGATCCATTAATACATCAGCGGGTAGTTCCATTGTTTTTGTCATCCATCTTTTCATTTGGTGTCTCCACTTTTTGCTCATAAAAAGAACCCCCTTTCATCTCATGTTTATGAGAAAGGGGGTTAATGTATCACATCTATTTATCGTTTATATTTACGTTGTTTCGATTTTGGCGGCCCTAGAATTTCGGACCATATCACTCCTTGAACAGCTTCTTTACGAGAAATGGGCTTAAAAACGTTTTTCTCACCCGTGATTTTTGGTTTGTCAACTGTGATTTTCTTTTGAATAGATGGTTCATGATACGGACGATTTTTTAGCTCTTCCAATTTTTCTTGCAAAGGATTTGTTTCTGCTGAAGAAACAGTTTCCGGCTCCATACGAGCTGTTTTTGGCTCTTCTTTGACAGGTCGATATCTAGGTCTTTCCCGCCTTGAAGGATTGTTTACAGGAGGCATAGGAGCTCTTTTAGAACGCTGCTGTTCTTCCTCTTTTGACTGAGCCATAAAACGCTGCACAACGTTAAAAATAATTCCTCCAATGATGACAAAAATGAAAGCATTATTAATAATTAGTTTAATAAGCGTTTCAACGATATTCATTAGGAGAAAACCTCCTTGTTAAGCTGATTCATTATTTCTCATCGTCTTCTTTAGACATTTTCCCGATTGAATCACGCATATCCGTATCAGCAGTCAAGTTTTGAATATTCATATAATCCATGACGCCAATATTGCCAGAGCGCAGTGCTTCTGCCATCGCTAACGGTACTTCTGCTTCTGCTTCTACTACTTTTGCACGCATTTCTTCTACTTTTGCACGCATTTCTTGTTCTTGAGCAACGGCCATAGCACGACGTTCTTCGGCTTTTGCTTGTGCAATATTTTTATCTGCTTCCGCTTGGTCTGTTTGAAGAACTGCCCCAATATTTTTACCAATATCGATGTCAGCAATATCAATGGATAAGATTTCAAACGCTGTTCCTGAATCCAGTCCTTTTCCTAACACCGTTTGAGAAATCATATCGGGATTTTCCAATACTTTTTTGTGATCTTTTTGCGAACCGATTGTAGAAACAATCCCCTCGCCAACACGGGCAATAATCGTTTCTTCTCCAGCTCCCCCTACTAGTCGATCAATGTTTGCACGAACAGTAATTCGAGCTTTTGCTTTGACTTCGATTCCATCCATAGCCACCCCTGCAATAAAAGGTGTTTCAATAACTTTTGGATTAACACTCATTTGTACAGCTTCTAGCACATCACGGCCCGCTAAGTCGATAGCTGCTCCGCGCTCAAATGTTAACTCAATATTTGCTCGGTGCGCTGCAATCAGCGCATTTACCACACGGTCAACGTTACCGCCTGCTAAATAGTGGCTTTCTAATTGATTAATGGTAATACCTAAACCTGCTTTACTTGCTTTAATTAACGGGTTCACAACGCGAGATGGTATCACTCGACGAAGTCTCATTCCGACCAGTGTGAAAATACTAATACGAACACCTGCTGCTAATGCTGAAATCCATAGCATAATCGGTACAAAAGTGAAAAAAACAGCTAAAGCAATAATTGCTAGACCAATAACTACAAAAAACAATACGCTACCTACTTCCATTAATTAAGGTCCTCCTTTTTCAAAGGCTCTGTAAGCTTCCGCACCACAACCCTTGATCCCTCTACTTTTATAATATTTACTAACACATCTTTGTCTAAATATCCGCCTTCAGTGACTACATCCACATACTCTTCATCGATGAGCACGGTACCTGAAGGACGAAGCGGCGTTGTTGTTTTACCTTGTTTTCCTATTAATTCATAACGATTTTGATTCGACACGTAGCCAGATTCAGTATTAAGTGAATCATTAAGCACCATTTTTTTGAAAGGTGTAAGCTTTCTTTTAAAAAATTTCATCATCACAAACGCACCTCCCAGTGCCACCACTATTGCAATTACAAGAGAAATTCCCATTTCGACATTATTATCTGTTGACATAAAAAAACTTAAAATGATAGCTCCAAGTCCTAGTAGTCCTAAAACTCCGCCTGGTACTACAATCTCTAACAGAAGCAATATAATTCCTGCTATAAATAAAACGAGCGCTTCCATGCCAGCTAATCCTGCTACCATATGACCATAGAAAAATAAAAGAAGTGAAGCTATTCCAATAGAGCCCGCAATACCAAATGAAGGCGTAAACAATTCAATTACAATTCCTAAAGCACCAATGGATAATAAAATGGGAACAACAAGCGGATGGGTAAGAAAACGAGCAATTTGTTCACTTACACTCATTTTCGCATACGTCAGTTTAGCATCTTCATAGCCAAGTACGCTTAGGAGACCGTCTAAATTTTTTACAGTCCCTTCTGAATAACCAACTTGCTCGGCTTGCTTAGGAGTGAGCGTCAGCAATTCGTTTCCTTTTAAGTTGAGCTCAGGTATTACCATCTTGGTATTTGCCATCGCTTCTGCATATTTAGGGTTTCGGTTATTTTGTTCTGCTGCGCTCTTCATAGCCGATAACCAGTAGGACTGAGCTTTTTTTCCTGCGGCATTTCCCTGTTGGTCAATCACTGCTGCCGATCCCATTGTAGAACCGGGTGTCATATAAATTTGATCGGCGTTAAGTGCAATATACGCTCCGGCTGATAATGCTTTTTTATCGACAAAAGCAGCGGTAGGAATAGGTGTTGAGGTTAAGCTTTTAGCTATTTCAGAAGCTGCATCTACAGCTCCTCCAGGAGTATCTATGTCCAATATAATCAAATCTGCACCGTCATTTTCCGCATCTTTAATGGATCTGTTTAGAAAAGAAAGCAGTCCATTTTCTACCGTTTTATTTACAGGAATAACGTGTACACGCTTCACGTCAGCGGTGCTAATAGTGGGGAATAACCCAGTGGCTAAGATAAGAAAGCACACGAAAGAAAATAAGGTTTTCACCGAATACACTTCCCTCCTTCCATAGATAGTATGAGCATGTATCTGTATATACGAATAACTTTAACAATAGTTTCAAATTTTTTAAAATTTATCTATTTTATTCTTTGCACAAGAAAAATAAAACATACGTTCGATTATTATCCATATAAAAAACACCTTACACAAGGTAAGGTGTTTTTTATGATAAGTGTTGAAGGACAAGCTTATTAACAAGAGAGCCATCCGCTTTGCCTTTTACTTTCGGCATAAGCGCTCCCATAACTTTCCCCATATCAGCTTTAGAGGAAGACTGCGTTTCTTCAATCGTCGTTTTAATAATTTCAGATAACTCTTCTTCAGTTAGCTGTTTAGGAGCGTAAACTTCTAAAACCGCTAATTCAGAATGAATTTTATCAACAAGATCTTGACGACCTGCTTTCTCAAATTCATGGAGGGAGTCTTTACGTTGTTTGAATTCGCGAGAAATAACCGTCAACTCGTCTGCTTCAGTTAGGTCGGTTCCTAACTTAATGGCTTCGTTTTGAAGAGATGCTTTGACCATACGAATGACCCCAAGCTTCTCTTTCTCTTTGTTTTTCATCGCTTGTTTCATATCACTATTTAAACGCTCGAGAAGACTCATAAATCCACCCTCTTATTAGAACTTGCGTTTTCTAGCAGCTTCAGATTTCTTCTTACGCTTTACGCTAGGCTTTTCATAGAATTCGCGCTTTCTTGCTTCTTGTAACGTACCAGTTTTTGAAACTGAACGTTTGAAGCGACGAAGAGCATCTTCAAGCGATTCGTTTTTACGAACAACTGTTCTTGACATTCTAATTCCCTCCCTCCGAACAAAACCACTAACATCATAATGAAATGACATGTTAGACATGTCTTTTGCAATTATAATATAATGATTCCTTAAGGTCAACCGCTTTACATAAAGTAATGCAGTTATTCCCCCTTTATTTTATGAACTTTCTTGATAAAACATTACTCGTTCAGCTTTTTTACACGTATGAAAAAAGCTGCGTATACACGCAGCTTTCCAATAAGTGTTATGAGCTCATTTTCACCTGATCTTGAAGATGAACCTCATCTAGCACGCGAACAAACTCACCTTCATTATAAGGATATCCAGCTTTTGAGATTTTCACTTTTACAAGCTTTCCAACCATTTCTTCAGACGCTTTAAACACAACCTTTAAGTAGTTATCAGTATATCCTACATATAAACCACTTTCAGGATCTTCTTTATATTTTTCTTCCGGAATTACTTCTAGTACTTCTCCTTCAAACGTTGAAGCATATTCTTTTGCCAATTGATTTGAAAGTTCGATTAAATGATGCACACGTTGATTTTTTACTTCTTCATCAATTTGGTCGGTCATACGAGCTGCTGGCGTACCTGTACGTTTAGAATACGGGAATACATGAAGCTCTGAAAAACCGTGCTCTTTAATAAAGTTATACGTCTCCATAAACTCTTCTTCTGTTTCACCTGGGAAGCCAACAATAACATCTGATGTAATCGCTAATCCAGGAAGAGCTTCTTTCAGACGGTTTAAGCGCTCACCAAAGAACTCCATTGTATACTTACGACGCATGCGCTTCAATACCGTATTTGAACCTGATTGAAGAGGAATATGCAAATGACGTACAACCATTTCTGATTGATCTAGTACCTCAATCACTTCGTCCGTAATTTGACTTGCTTCAATTGACGAAATACGAATGCGTTTTAATCCTTTTACTTGAGACTCTAAATCACGAAGAAGCTGGGCAAGATTGTAATCTTTCATGTCTTCTCCGTATCCGCCAGTGTGAATACCTGTTAACACGATTTCTTTATAGCCCGCATCCACTAGCTGCTGTGCTTGTGCTACTACTTCTTTAGGATCACGAGATCGCATTAAACCGCGCGCCCATGGAATAATACAGAATGTACAGAAGTTGTTACAGCCTTCTTGAATCTTTAACGAAGCACGCGTACGGTCTGTAAAAGCCGGTACATCTAGCTCTTCATATACGCGTGTTTTCATAATGTTTCCTACGCCGTTAATCGGCTGACGCTCTTTTTTAAATTGTTCAATATAATCAAGCATCTTAACGCGATCTTGTGTACCTACTACGATATCAACACCAGGAATGGCCATAATTTCAGCTGGCGAAGTTTGAGCATAACACCCAGTTACACAAATAACCGCATCTGGATTTTTCCGCACAGCTCTGCGAATAACTTGACGGCTTTTTTTATCTCCTGTATTTGTTACAGTACATGTATTAATTACATATACATCGGCAGTTTGTTCATATTCAACACGCTCATAGCCTTGGCCTTTGAACAATTGCCAAATTGCTTCTGTTTCATAGTGATTTACTTTACACCCTAGCGTGTGAAAAGCAACTGTTGACATAATCATCACCTCATTAACTCAGTTTGATAAGATATAGCAGACAGCGCATATAAAGGAGCTGTTTCTGCTCGTAAAATCCGCGGACCAAATCCGCTTATTGTAAATTCATTTTCTTCTAATACTTCTACTTCCTGCTCGGTCAAACCACCCTCGGGGCCTACAACCACAAGCACGGAATGGCCCGGTTTTAAAGCCGAAAGAACAGCGTGCAGATGAGATGTTTCTCCTTGCTTTGCTCTTTCTTCATAGGCTACAACTTTATGAGTATAGTCACCGCTAATTTCTAATAGCTTTTTAAAAGAAATTGGGGCTTCTACTGCTGGTACAATCGTACGATGAGATTGTTCTGCAGCCTCTTTAGCAATCTTGTTCCAGCGATCTACTTTTTTTTGACTCTTTTTATCATCCCATTTAACAACTGAACGAGCCGCAATAAAAGGGATAAACTTATACGCCCCAAGTTCTGTCCCTTTTTGGATAATAAGCTCGAGCTTATCCCCTTTAGGCAGACCGTTCACAATTGTAACATGGACTGGAAGCTCTTTTTCTTCGCTTATCCATTCTATAATAGATGCTTTCACTTCGTTAGCGGAAATATTTTCAATTTCACACAAAGCAGCTTGCCCCTGTTCATTACAGGCAATAAACTGTGATCCTTCATTCATTCTCATGACGCGTGAGATATGATGGGCATCATCCTGTGTCACTATGACACTTTGCTCTTGAAATTGATCATTTGGCAGAAAATAACGTTGCATCTTGACACCTTCTCACTTGTTAAGCTTGTTTTTGCGCAATAATTGCTACCCAGTCTTCCATAAGCGTTACTTCTTGAATAACAAAGCCCGCTCCCGTTAACGCTTTTTTGACATCTTCTTTTTTCGCACTAATAATACCTGATGTAATGAACATGCCTCCTGGCTTTAACACCTTTGCAGCATCGTCTACAAAACGAACGATTACTTCAGCTAGAATATTCGCCACAACAATGTCAACCGGTCCTTCTATACCTTGCAATAAGTTGTTTTGACCTACTGTTACGACGTTCCCAACTTGATTCAGTTCAATATTTTCGCGAGCAGAACGGACGGCTACTTCATCAAGGTCTAGAGCTTGTACATTACTTGCTCCTAACAGAGCTGCGCCAATGCTTAGCACTCCTGAACCTGTACCCACGTCAATAACAGTATCTCCTGCTTTCACTGTTCTTTCCAATGCTTGAAGAGACATAACCGTTGTTGGATGCGTACCTGTCCCAAAAGCCATTCCGGGATCCAGCTCGATAATCAATTCATCTGTGCTTACTTTTTCATAGTTTTCCCAAGTTGGTACAATCGTAAAACGCTCTGAAATTTTCACGGGATGGTAATATTTTTTCCAAGCAGTGGCCCACTCTTCCTCGTTCACTTCACTGATCGTAACTTTGTTAGCTCCTAAATCAAAGTCGTAAACAAGCAGTCCATTAATTTCTTTTTTGATACCATCCACAGTTTCTGCTAAAAAGCTGTTAACTGGAAGATATGCTTTAATCACTACACCTTCTTCTGGGTAGTCTTCTACGTTTAAATCGTAGATTTCACCAAAAGTTGTATCTCTGTCTTTCACTAAATCAGCAGGATCTTCAATGACTACCCCGCTAGCTCCTGATTCATGTAAAATATGAGAGATGGGTTCAATTGCTTCTTGCGCTGTATGAATACAAATTTCAGACCATTTCATTGCTACCAACTTCATCCTTTCTGCCTTCAGTAATATAGGATTTTAAATATGAACATGACAGATGACAGGTTGGCAAAGTACCTTTACCAACCTGTCTCTGTTTACTATGAAAGACAATTATTCTCCTTTAATTGCTCGTTTTACCTTTGCAAAAAAGGAATCATGCTGCTCATCAACGGCTTCTTGACCGCTCAGTTCAGCGAACTCACGCAATAATTGTTTTTGTTTTTCTGATATTTTTGTGGGAGTTACAACTCGAACGTGAATATGCTGATCTCCTTGACCATATCCTCGTACGTTTGCCACACCTTTTCCTTTTAAACGGAATTTCGTTCCCGTTTGTGTACCAGCAGGAATCTTCAACTTCACCTTGCCGTGTAGAGTTGGTACTTCTACTTCATCACCTAGCGCTGCCTGAGCAAACGTTAAAGGCATTTCGCAGTAGATATCGTCTCCATCACGTTCAAAGAATTCATGAGTGCGCACGTGGAACACTACGTATAAATCTCCCGGAGGACCACCATTTACCCCTGGTTCTCCTTGAGCACTTACGCGCAGCTGTTGACCATCATCTACACCAGCTGGAATTTTAACATTAATTTTACGTCGTTTTGTTACTTTACCGTCACCGTGGCACGTTGCACATTTGTCTTTAATGATTTTTCCCGTACCATTACAATGATGACATGCACGTCGATTTACCACGCGGCCAAACGGCGTGTTTTGTTCAACGTTTAACTGACCTGAACCATTACAGTGCGAACATGTATCGACTTTTGTTCCAGGTTTTGCACCTGAACCGTGACATGTTTCACACGTTTCTTCACGTGGAATTTCAATTGTTGTTTCTTTTCCGAAAACAGCTTCTTCAAAAGAAAGTGTCATCGTGTATTGTAAATCGGCACCTTGTCTCGGAGCATTAGGGTCACGTCTGCGACCACCACCACCAAAGATCGAGCTGAAAATATCTTCAAAGCCGAAGCCGCCAAAGTCTGAGCCGCCTCCACCAAAGCCGCCAAAGCCTTGATTTGGATCAGTATGACCAAATTGATCGTATTGTGCTTTTTTTTGGTCATCACTCAATACTTCATATGCTTCTTTTACTTCTTTAAATTTGTCAGCAGCATCTTCCGCTTTGTTAATATCTGGATGATATTGTTTAGAAAGCTTGCGGTATGCTTTTTTTATTTCATCTTTGGTAGCGCTCTTACTGATACCGAGTACTTCATAGTAATCTCGCTTACTCATCAATACTCACTCCCGAATCGTTTCACATAAACGTAATTGTATCATTATTAATAATTCCATAGCAACATAAAAGTTACTTTCTATTGCTCCCGTACGCGCAGAGAGCCAAGTGAAAAACTTTCCCTTTCGCTTTTCCACGTTAAAAAAGTCAAAGCCAAGAAATAAGCTTGACTTTGACTTTTTAAAAAGATGTGAATCGCACCATGGCGTCATTCACGTTAGTCGTCAAGATGCATTATTTTTTGTCGTCGTTTACTTCTTCAAACTCTGCATCTACAACATCATCATTTTGAGCGCCTTGTTCACCTGCTTGCTGAGCTTGTTGAGCTTGCTCATACAATTTTACAGTTAACGCTTGAACGATTTCTTGAAGTTCATCTTTTTTCGCTTTGATTTCTTCAAGGTCATTCTTTTCAATCGCTGCTTTTAAAGCATCTTTTGCTTCGTTAGCTTTTGTTACTTCAGCTTCTTCTACTTTTCCTTCAAGATCTTTTAGTGTTTTTTCAGTTGTAAACACTAATTGATCTGCTTCATTGCGTAGTTCCACTTCTTCTTTACGTTGCTTATCAGCATCTGCGTTTTCTTCCGCTTCTTTTACCATGCGGTCGATTTCGTCATCTGATAAACCTGTTGAAGATTTAATTGTAATAGCTTGCTCTTTGTTTGTACCTAAATCTTTTGCACGAACGTTTACGATACCGTTTTTGTCAATATCGAATGATACTTCGATTTGAGGTACTCCGCGAGGTGCAGGTGGAATATCAGTTAACTGGAAACGACCTAGCGTTTTGTTGTCTGCAGACATTGGACGCTCACCTTGAAGAACATGAATATCTACAGCCGTTTGGCTATCTGCAGCCGTTGAGAATACTTGTGATTTACTTGTTGGAATCGTCGTATTACGCTCAATTAGCTTTGTAAATACGCCACCCATTGTTTCGATACCTAGTGATAAAGGCGTTACGTCTAGTAATACAACGTCTTTTACATCACCAGTTAATACGCCACCTTGAATTGCTGCACCAAGTGCAACTACTTCATCAGGGTTTACACCTTTGTGAGGATCTTGACCAGTTTCTTTTTTGATTGCATCTTGTACCGCTGGGATACGAGTTGAACCACCAACTAAGATTACTTTATCAAGTTCGCTTGCAGAAAGGCCTGCATCTTTTAAAGCTTGACGCACAGGAGCCATTGTACGCTCTACAAGGCCTGCTGATAACTCGTCAAATTTAGCACGTGATAAAGATACCTCTAAGTGAAGAGGGCCAGCTTCTCCAGCAGTGATAAATGGTAAAGAAATTTGTGTAGATGTTACGCCTGATAAATCTTTTTTCGCTTTTTCAGCCGCATCTTTTAAACGTTGAAGCGCCATTTTATCTTTGCTTAAATCAACGCCGTTTTCTTTTTTGAATTCAGCGACTAAATAGTCGATGATTACTTGGTCAAAGTCGTCACCACCAAGGCGGTTGTCACCTGCAGTTGCGCGAACTTCAAATACGCCGTCGCCAAGTTCTAGAATAGATACGTCAAACGTACCGCCACCAAGGTCATAAACTAAAACTGTTTGATCTTCATCTGTTTTTTCTAATCCGTATGCAAGTGCTGCTGCAGTAGGCTCGTTAATAATACGCTCTACTTCTAAACCAGCAATTTTACCAGCATCTTTTGTTGCTTGACGCTCAGCATCATTAAAGTAAGCAGGAACTGTGATAACAGCTTTTGTTACAGGCTCACCTAAATACTCTTCAGCATACCCTTTTAAATGTTGAAGAATGATAGCTGACATTTCTTGAGGCGTGTATTGCTTGCCTTCTGCTTCAACCTTATGGTCTGTACCCATATGACGTTTAACTGAAATAATTGTGTTAGGGTTTGTAATAGCTTGACGTTTCGCTACTTCCCCAACTTGACGCTCACCGTTTTTGAATGCCACAACTGATGGCGTTGTACGGTTTCCTTCTGGATTTGGAATTACTTTTGGTTCGCCGCCTTCTAATACAGCGACACAAGAGTTAGTTGTACCTAAATCGATACCAATGATCTTACTCATTGACAATGACCTCCTTCATAATATGTAGTGTTATTGATTCACTTTAACCATCGCAGGGCGGATGATTTTATCTTTTAATTTGTAACCTTTTTGAAGCTCTTCTACTACTGTGTTCGGTTCGTATTCATCGTCTTCTACTTGCATCACTGCTTGATGCTCGTATGGATCGAATGTTTTCCCGACTGATTCAATTGCTTCAACACCTTCTTTTTGAAGTGCCTCTACTAATTGACGGTATACCATTTCTACACCTTGCAGCACGGATTTAGTTTGTTCATCCGCTGTGTTAACTTGTAATGCACGTTCAAAGTTATCAAGTGCTGGTAAAATATCCGAAACTAATGATTGAGCACGGTATTTTTGAGCAGCTTCTGCATCGAGACGTGAACGACGACGGAAATTATCGAAATCAGCTTGTAGACGTAAGTAGCGATTCTCTTCTTCTTCAAGCTGTTGCTTTAATTGATCATTTTCTTGTTGAAGAGGGTTTACTTCCTCAGACACTTCAGCTTCAGTTGCTTCAGCAGAGTCTGTTTGAACTTCTTCAACCACTTCTTCGTTTTGTTCTTCTACTTGCTTTTCGTTTGACAATTCATTCACCTCCCTTAAATGTTTACACACATTTTCACATTTTAAACAACGTTTTTTATTTTATCACAGGGAAAGGATGGAAGTAATATATTCCACCCGATTCCTTTATTCTTTATACAAGTTTGTTAACACTTGAGACATATCTGATGACAGCAGCGTAAGCAAACTAATCACACGCGCATATTCCATGCGGGTCGGTCCCAGTATAGCAATTGTACCAAGCTGTTCGTGACCAAAGGAATAACTAGCTGTAATTAAGCTGCACCCTACCATTTCATTCAATTTATTTTCATGACCGATTTTCACATGTATGCCAGCCTCATTTGGGCTTAACAGCTTATAAAACTGCTGTTCATGTTCAATAATGTTAAACAGCCCGCGAATTTTATTAAGATCATGAAATTCCGGCTGAGCAAACATATTCGTTTTGCCGCCAACTACTAATTTGCCATTCATGTTGAGCTTTAATGCATCATTGAGTATATCCATCGTCTGCTCATATCCTTGAATGTGGCTTTTTAAGAGCGTCGCTACTTCTTTGTACATTTTATCATGTAAATCAGTAATGCGAACGCCGATGAGCTTTTCGTTTAAAATGTTAACCATTTTTTCAATATCGGAAGGTTGAATACTGCTCGGCAGCGTAATCGTCCGACTTTCAACGTGTCCTGTATCGGTCACAATAATGGCAACAGCTGACTGAGCCGTTAAAGGTAAAATCTGCAGCTGTTTTAACTTATGGCTGACCGCTTTTGGTCCTAGCACAATAGACGTTAAACTCGTTAAATCAGATAAAATTTGCGCTGACTTTTGAACGAGCTGCTCCAGTTCTACAATGCGTTCAGCGAATACCGAACGTACCGTGGAAACGTCGCTTGCTTTCAAGTGCTCCGGGGACACTAGATGATCAACATAATAACGATAACCTTTCTCAGACGGAACGCGCCCTGAAGAAGTATGAGTTTTTTCAATAAATCCAAGTTCTTCTAGGTCTGACATCTCATTACGAATCGTAGCCGAACTAAAATTAAACTCTTCTTTCTTAGATAATGTTCGAGAGCCTACCGGCTGCGCAGATCGAATGAAATCATCAATAATGACTTGTAAAATTAATAACTGTCGATCAGTAAGCACGCTTCATCACCTCTGTTAGCACTCTAAAACTCTGAGTGCTAAATCTAATAATAAATTACCAAATCACTATAGCGATGTCAACGATTTGATATTAGATTATCCCAATAAAGGCTTGAAAAACTTCATTCCCCAAAAATCGACCATTGTGTGTTAAAAAGACTGAGCTATTGTCTTCGCCCAAAAGTCCTTTCTCTTTGTATTCTTGAATAGGTTCTCCAAATACATCTTTTAATTCTCGATTGAATTTTTTCTTAAACTCCTCTTTTGAGACTCCCTTCGTTTTACGAAGGCCCAAAAACATTTCTTCTTCCATTTTTTCAGCCTCGGTCACGCTCACTTCATTGAGATATGCATTTCCGTTTTGCTTGACCGAATCAATGTACTTTTTTAACGGTCCAATATTTGCTCGTCTTATTCCGTCTATATAGCTATGTGCGCCTGCGCCAATTCCGTAATAATCGTCGTTGTTCCAATATGTTAAATTATGAATACTCTCGTAGCCTGGCTTTGCGAAATTACTGATTTCATATTGATGAAAACCTTGTTTGTCCATTTCTTTCATGAGCAGCTCATACATAGCTGCTTCTTCTTCTTGAGCAGGCAGAGGCAGCTTCCCTTTGTTCATTAAATTATAAAATACCGTTTTAGGTTCAATAATCAACGAATAGGCAGACATATGCTCTACCTCTAATGAAAAAGCCGTTTGAAGCGTCGAAGAGAAATCAGCTACCGTTTGCTCCGGCAGGCTATAAATTAAGTCTAAGCTTATATTCGACATTCCAATCTTTCTCGCTTGCTCAACACAATCAAATACCTGTCTGTTTGAATGCACACGTCCAATTTTCTCCAATAATCTTTCATTAAACGTTTGTACACCAATGCTTAAACGATTCACACCATAATCATGGAGAAGCTGAAGCTTTTCTTTTGTCAATTCATTCGGATTCGCTTCAAATGTAAACTCACCTTTTTCGTCATAAGGGAGGTACATACGAATCGATTCTAAAAAATACTCCAGCTGCTGTTCATCTAAGGCTGTGGGCGTTCCGCCCCCAACGAATATCGTGTTTAAATTGGTCGTTGGATAACGTTCAACTGTTTGTTTCATTTCTTCTCGCATGCTTTCCAAATACGGCATAACGGGCTGATTTTTGAAAAACACTTTATTAAAGTCACAATAGTGACAAATATGATGACAAAACGGGATATGCAGATATGCTGCCTTCACCATGGACTTCCACCTCAATCACATTTATAAATGATAAAAATACCGCAGAGTCTCTCTGCGGTATTTTTATCTATGTTTGTTCACACTTATTTACAGCGCTCAAAACTCTTTACTATCGTATCAGATTAGCTTGATTTTCAAAACTAATTTGACATGTTAAATAATAGAATTTCAGCTATTAATCTTCGTCCATGCGAAGCACAGCCATGAATGCTTCCTGCGGTACTTCAACAGAACCGACCTGCTTCATACGTTTTTTACCTTCTTTTTGTTTTTCAAGAAGTTTACGTTTACGAGAGATATCTCCTCCGTAACATTTTGCTAAAACGTTTTTACGAATGGCTTTAATTGTTGAGCGCGCAACGATTTTTTGACCGATTGCCGCTTGAATAGGCACTTCGAACTGTTGACGTGGAATAAGCTCTTTAAGCTTTTCTACAATGACTTTACCACGATCGTACGCCGAATCTCTGTGTACGATAAAGGACAGTGCATCGACCGTTTCGCCGTTTAAGAGAATATCCATCTTCACAAGCTTCGAAGGCTGATATCCAATAAGCTCGTAATCAAACGAAGCATAGCCTTTTGTATTTGATTTTAATTGATCAAAGAAATCATATACAATTTCAGCTAGTGGAATTTCATATACAATACTCACGCGATTAGCATCCAAGTACTGCATATCAATAAAGTTGCCTCGCTTCTTCTGACAAAGCTCCATCACAGCACCTACATAATCGTTTGGTACCATCATCGTTGCCTTTACATACGGTTCTTCCACACGTTCAATCTTTTGTGGGTCCGGCATATTAGACGGATTATCTACAGACAGATGAGTCTCGTCTGTTAAATACACGTCATAAATAACGCTTGGAGCTGTTGTAATTAAATCAATTTTAAATTCGCGTTCAATACGCTCTTGGATAATTTCCATGTGAAGCAACCCTAAGAATCCACAGCGGAAACCAAACCCTAAGGCCTGAGACGTCTCTGGTTCAAACTGAAGTGCAGAGTCATTTAGCTCTAACTTTTCTAGTGCTTCACGAAGATCGTTATACTTTGCTGTATCAATTGGATACAGTCCGCAGTATACCATTGGATTCAGACGACGATAACCAGGAAGAGGTTCACTTGCTCCATTTTTAGCAAGTGTAATCGTGTCCCCTACTCGCGTATCTCCAACGTTTTTAATAGCTGCTGTTAAAAACCCTACGTCGCCAACAGAAAGTTCATCTTTAGCAACGGCTTTTGGCGTTAACACACCTAGCTCCGTTACCTCAAACTCTTTTCCTGTTGCCATCATTTTAATTTTGTCGCCTACTTTTACTCGTCCCTGTACGATACGAATAGATGCAACTACACCTCTGTATGCATCATAAAATGAATCAAAGATTAGTGCTTGAAGCGGTGCATCTGGATCCCCTTCAGGAGCAGGAACTTTTTCAACAATTTGTTCTAAAATTTCTTCGATACCAATTCCTGCTTTAGCTGAAGCTAATACAGCTTCCGACGCATCTAATCCAATTACGTCTTCAACTTCTTGGCGCACTCGCTCTGGCTCTGCACTCGGCAGGTCAATCTTATTAATAACAGGTAAAATTTCAAGGTTGTTATCAAGTGCTAAATACACGTTTGCTAGTGTTTGAGCTTCAATACCTTGAGCTGCATCTACTACTAGAATTGCACCTTCACACGCAGCTAAACTTCGCGACACTTCATATGTAAAATCGACGTGTCCCGGTGTATCAATTAAATGAAAAGTATACTCTTCTCCATCTTTTGCTTTGTATTGAAGCTGCACAGCATTTAATTTAATGGTAATTCCACGTTCACGTTCCAAATCCATCGAATCTAAAAGCTGAGCTTTCATTTCTCGCTGTGTTAACGCATTTGTTTTTTCTAAAATACGGTCTGCTAATGTTGACTTACCGTGGTCTATATGAGCAATAATCGAAAAGTTTCTGATTTTCGATTGTCGTTTCAATCTTGCTTCTCTATCCATATTTTTTTCACTCCTACTGAAAATCGGCAAAATACACTAAACTAAATTATAACAACACATTCGTCAACATTCAATAAGCATTCCATTGGGGATTTTTCCATACAAAAAAGCAGAAAGAGATTCTGCTTTTAATTAAGAAGATGATGGATAGCCTTAAAAGCTTTTCCTATTGTACTTTTCACGCCTTCCGCTAAACTTTGACCTAGCGAGGAGAAAAAGTTAAAAGCCTTTCGTTTTTCTAGAAACTGCTGTTTTTCGTCAATATTCACGACTTTTTTTGAACCTAAAACAGCCGCTTCCACCTGACCGTCTGACGTTTTAGAAACATTAATAACATGTTCAATCGAAGGATCATTATATCCCTTCATTTTAATCAACCCTTGCTGAGCCGTCTGCATCCCTAAAAATACAATGCACAGTAAAAAAATGGTTAGCACTACTGATTTTAAAGTAAATTTAATCATATTATTAGGCCCCTTACTTCTTTATCTTCTGTAGTACTAACCATTATGACTATATTGTGAAGAACTCATTCATCTAAAAGCGTATTAATGAGTATATGCTCCAAAGTTCTCTTGATCCACTTCATGATGCAAAGCAGCGTTAAGTCCTCCTGCAACTACATTAGCCATATCTTCAATAAACATATCCACTTCTTTTGGCGTAACCATCAAATTATGGCCTAAAGGTGCAAGCACTTCATGAATAAGACGTCTTTTTTCTTCATCGGGAAGGGTGCCAATCATACCGAGATACGTTTGACGCTGCTCTTCATTAGGTAAATCATCCTCCGTGAGCTTCTTTTTTTCTCCAAACGTCATACCAGACGGAAGCAGCGACTTAGACGGCTTTCCCTGCTCTTTCATTTCTCGGCCAAAATGTTTTAAGATAAAGTCAATTGTATCGCTTGTAATGGAAACAGCATCCACCACCGTTGGAATACCTATTGCAATAACTGGAATGCCAAGTGTTTCATAACTGATTTCTTTGCGTTTGTTTCCAACCCCAGACCCCGGATGAATACCTGAATCTGAAATTTGAATGGTCGCATTTACCCGTTCAATCGAACGAGCGGCCAGCGCGTCGATTGCAATGATAAAATTTGGATTCACTTTCTTTACAACGCCAAAGATAATATCACTTGTCTCAATACCCGTCATTCCCATTACTCCCGGGACAATGGCGCTAACGGGTCTAAAGCCATCTTGCAC
>NZ_JBFULJ010000043.1:0-18458 GCF_056400385.1 Priestia sp. P5_B4 | reverse complement strand
TTCAGAAGATCTGCTTGAGATTATGGAACATAAAGAATATGAAGTGGCAGCTGAAATTGTGCGGGAGATTGAAAATGCATTCAAGATTCGTTTTCCGAAGTCAGAAACGGCATATATCGCCATTCATTTGTTAGGTACAAAAATGCTCAACAATAGCAATCATGAAGAAAAAGAAGTGAAGCAGTTTATTGACACAAATATCTATGAATTAACAGCAGCTATATTAGAAGCAATTGAGAAAGAGCTTCATTTAGGAATTAGTGAAGATTCAGAGCTGATCCTTGGCATGAGCTTGCATTTGAAACCGGCTATCAATCGCTATAAATATGGAATGAATCTGCGAAACCCGATGCTTGAAGGAATTAAGAGTCATTACCCTCTGGCTTTTGAAGCTGGGATTATAGCTGGGAAGGTTTTGAAAAATCGCCTTGAAATCGACATGCATGAAACGGAAATTGGCTATTTAGCTTTACATATTGGAGGGGCCATTGAACGTCGGAAAATTATCAATCAGCCTAAGCGCTGTTTGATTGTATGCGCATCGGGAGTAGGGAGTGCCAAGCTATTATCATATAAGCTGCAGGCTACTTTTGGATTAAATCTGACTATTTTAGGAACAACGCAGTATTATAAGCTTCACCAAATGTCGCTGCACTCTTTAGATTTTATTGTTAGTACCATTCCAATTCCAGATCATCTTCCTGTTCCTGTAGTACAAGTAAGTACGATTCTAGGAAACAGTGATTTTAAAAAAATTGATTGTTTAATGAAGAACAAACAGCAGCCTTCCTTAGAATACACAAAAAAAGAATTAGTATATTTACAGCAAGAATTTCAAACGAGAGAAGAAGTGCTTCATTTTTTAGGAGAGAAATTAACTCATCTAGGACTAGTTCCTTCTCAATTTATAGAATCTGTTTTTGAAAGAGAAGCTGCATCACCAACAAGTTTTGGCAACCTTGTTGCGATTCCTCATCCTATGGTTCCTCAAACGGATACGACGTTTTGGGCCATTTGCACGTTAAAAAAACCGATTATGTGGGAAGGAAACCTCGTACAATTTATTTGCCTTTTAAGTGTAAAAGCGAATAATCAAGGCGATTTGCAAAAGATGTACAGTTTGTTAGTCCGCGTTGTGGATGATAAGCAGGTCGTGCAGCGCTTAGTAAAGTGCAAGGATTATGAGGAATTTATAGAGGTGTTTATGAAAAATATTAGATAAAAAAAGAAGTCTAAGAGAGGGGCTTCTTTTTTTATCTGAATGTTCAAACATAATTTTTCCGCTAGTAACGGAAAAAGGTTGTGTATAAATGTAAGCGCTTTTATTTTAAGATAAAACTATCAACAAAACAGATAGCAAAATAAAAAACGGGGGAATGACAAATGAATATTCTATTATGTTGTGCAGCTGGAATGTCTACAAGTTTACTAGTAACAAAAATGGAAAAAAGCGCTCAGGAGCAAAGCACGGAGTATAAAATTTGGGCGGTTCCTGGTGACTCTGTTCGCAACCATATTGATCAAGCGGATGTACTTTTATTAGGACCTCAAGTGCGTTACCTATTGCCGCAGCTTAAGAAGCTAGGTGAAGAAAAAGGAGTGCCAGTTGACGTTATAAATCCTGTTCACTACGGAACGTGTAATGGAGAACAAGTGTTAAAATTTGCAGTTCAACTAGTTTCAAAATAGGAGTGTGGACTACATGAGCAAATTTAATAGTATGCTTGAAAGCAAAGTAATGCCTATCGCTGGAAAAATGGCGGGTCAACGCCATTTACAAGCACTTCGAGACGGTATTGTTCTGACAATGCCGCTCATTATTATCGGTTCAGTATTTTTAATACTGTCGAATTTACCGATACCAGGTTATAACGACTTTATGGCAGGGATTTTCGGAAAAGAATGGGCAACGAAAATGGCCTATCCAGTTGGAGCTACATTCGATATTATGGCGCTGCTTGCTTGTTTCGGAATAGCCTATCGGTTAGCTGAAAAATACGGAGTAGATGCTTTGTCCGCAGGGGCTATTTCACTTGCTGCTTTTTTACTTGCTACTCCGTATAAAGTGTCCTTTCTCCCAAGTGGAGCCAAAGAAGCTATTTTAGTAGACGGCGGAATTCCAACCACTTTAATGGGAAGTAAAGGACTCTTTGTAGCAATGATTGTCGCGATTCTCTCTACGGAAATTTACAGATGGTTTATTCAAAAAGACATTATCATCAAGATGCCTGATGGAGTTCCTCCCGCTGTTGGAAAATCGTTTGCTGCTCTTATTCCTGGCTTTACGGTAATAGCATTTATTTGGATTTTACGTTTGTTAGTAGAACAAACGCATTTTGGAAGTCTGCATAATATCGTTGGAGAATTGCTTGGAAAGCCTTTAGGTGTGTTAGGCGGCAGTTTAGGCGGTACGCTAGTTGCCGAACTTGTTATTATGCTCATGTGGTCATGTGGACTTCATGGAGCGAATATTGTCGGTGGAATTATGGCTCCTATTTGGTATGGAGCTATGGATGAAAACCGAATTGCATTTGCTAATCATGAAGCATTACCAAATATTTTTACACAGCAGTTCTTTGATATTTGGATTAATATCGGAGGCAGCGGAGCAACGTTAGCTCTAGTTGTAGCTATGATTTTAAAAGCACGCAGTCAACAAATGAAGCAGCTTGGTAAGTTAGGAATAGGACCAGCTCTTTTTAATATCAATGAGCCGATCATCTTTGGACTTCCGATGGTGATGAATCCAATGATGCTTATTCCGTTTATTATCACCCCTCTTGTGACGGTAGTAGCAACCTATATTGCGATGTCGACAGGACTGGTAGCAAAACCAGCAGGTATTGCGGTTCCTTGGACTATGCCTCCGATTATTTCTGGCTATTTGGCAACAGGAGGGAAATTATCGGGTGCAGTTATGCAAGCTATTAATATCGGAATCTCTGTTTGCATTTATTATCCTTTCTTTAGAATGTGGGATAAACAAAAATTCACTGAAGAAAATGGTATACAGCCTGCAGCTGAAGGGGTACCAAGTGATACAAAGAAAGATATTGTGTGAGGAGGGATAAAGGATGGAAGGCATTCAAGAATATATTTTTAAATTAATCTTACACGGTGGAAACGGCAGAAGTTCAGCAATGGAAGCGATAGCAGCTGCCAAAAGCGGAAATTTTTCAGAAGCACGTGAAAAGCTTACACAAGCTGCAGAAGAATTAAATGCTGCTCATCATATCCAAACGTCGTTAATTCAAGGTGAAATTAGAGGGGAAAGCACAGAAATTTCTCTGCTCATGATTCATGCTCAAGATCATTTAATGAATGYGATGACGGTAAAAGAAATGGCTACTGAATTTGTAGATTTATATGAAGCAATCAAAATTTCTGGGGGGATTACACTATGAAAAAAGGTATTAAGATTGTAACGGTTGGCGGAGGTTCAAGCTATACGCCTGAGCTAATAGAAGGATTTATTAAACGATACGATGAACTTCCAGTTCGAGAACTGTGGCTAGTAGACGTTGAAGAAGGAAAAGAAAAGCTAGAGATTGTTGGTAATTTGGCAAAACGAATGGTGAAAAAATCAGGTTTGCCAATTAATGTTCATTTAACGTTAGATCGAAGAGAAGCACTAAAAGATGCAGATTTCGTAACGACTCAATTCCGAGTTGGTTTGTTAGATGCACGAGCGAAAGATGAAAGAATACCGCTAAAATACGGGGTGCTTGGTCAAGAAACAAATGGACCGGGCGGATTATTTAAAGGACTTCGCACGATTCCCGTTATTTTAGATATCTGCCGTGACATTGAAGAGTTATGTCCAGAAGCTTGGCTGATTAACTTCACAAATCCTGCAGGCATGGTAACAGAAGCTGTGCTCCGCTATAGTAACATTAAAAAGATTATAGGACTTTGTAATGTACCAATCGGAATGGAAATAGGGATTGCTAAGCTGCTTGATGTAGATCACTCTCGCATTCGAATTGATTTTGCTGGTTTAAATCACATGGTCTATGGATTAGATGTATATGTAGATGGTGTAAGCGTTAAAGATCAAGTTATTGATTTATTGAGTGATCCAACTAACAGCAGCTTTGTGAAAAATGTAGCGGGACTTGGATGGGAACCAGAATTTACAAAAGCCCTAAATGCGTTAACGTGTCCATATCACATGTACTATTATAAAACGCGTGAAATGGTAGAAAAAGAGCTCGTTAATTATGAAAAAGGTGAAACGAGAGCAGAAGTCGTAAAACAGTTGGAAAAAGAGCTGTTCGAACTGTATAAAGATCCTAATCTAGATATTAAACCGCCTCAATTAGAACAGCGCGGCGGAGCCTATTATAGTGATGCAGCCGTTCGATTGATTACATCCATTTACACGGATAAAGGTGATATTCAGCCCGTAAATACTATCAATAATGGTGCCATAGCAAGCATTCCTGCTGATTCTGCCGTAGAAGTAAGCTGTATCATTACAAAAGATGGACCGAAGCCAATTTCAGTCGGCGACCTTCCTGTACCTGTCAGAGGTCTTGTTCAAACAATTAAGTCATTTGAGCGTATTGCAGCTGAAGCAGCAGTGACCGGAGATTATGATAAAGCTATTTTAGCATTAACCATTAATCCTCTTGTGGCTTCTGATAAACTAGCTAAGCAAATTGTAGACGAGATGCTAGAAGCTCATAAAGATTACTTGCCTCAATTTTTTAAAACGGTTCAAGCTTAAAAAAAAGCTGTGCGAATACAGTACGTATTCGCACAGCTTTTTTTCTATTTGTAAAGCTAGATTTCTGCCACCATCAATGTAACAATATAAAATAGAAACGGACAACAAAGGGTGGCTAGAAATGATTCATTTATTAATTATGATGGTAGAACGAGTCGGAGTTATTGTCATCTTAGGTTTTTTGCTAGCACATACAAAAGTTTTTCGGCAATTTCTCCGCAAACAGCAAGGATATAAAGGAAAAGCTGTACTTATTTTTATTTTTTCTCTTTTTAGCATTATTAGTAACTACACGGGAATCGAAATTCAAGGAACAATTATTCGAAATGAAGACTTATTATTAAAAGTAGATCCATCAAGCTCGATTGCAAATACACGAATTATGGGTGTAGAAATGGGTGGTCTGCTTGGCGGTCCATTTGTTGGTTTAGGAGTAGGACTACTTGCTGGCGTTCATCGCTTTATGTTAGGAGGGAGTACGGCGTTTAGCTGTGCAGTTTCATCCGTTTTAGCAGGGGTGTTAACTGGATATATCGGCTATGCCTACCGGAAAAAACATCGAACGATTACACCGCGCTTTGCTGCGCTTGTAGGCATAGCGATGGAAACGCTTCAGATGCTGATTATTTTATTATTTGCTAAACCGTTTGATTCGGCATGGACGCTAGTGAGTATTATTGCTATTCCAATGATTATTGTAAATGGCACGGGAAGCTATATTTTCTTATCTATTATTCAGTCCATTTTACGGCAAGAGGAACAAATGAGAGCGCTCCAGACACACAAAGTATTATTAATCGCGGATCAAACTCTTCCACATTTTCGTCAGGGTCTTACTAGTGAATCATGTGAAAATGTTGCAAATATTATTCATCGCTTCACAGGTACGGATGCTGTTTCGCTAACTGATACGCACAAAATTTTAGCTCATGTAGGGGAAGGAATTGATCATCACGTTCCTTCGCATAGTTTAATTACCGGGCTGTCTCACGAAGTGCTGAAGACAGGAAAAATTATGAAAGCAAAATCGAGAGAACAAATTGATTGTCAGCATAAAGACTGCCCGCTTCATGCCGCTATTGTGATGCCGCTTACTTCTCACGGTACTACCATTGGAACACTAAAAATGTACTTTAAAGATGCGAGCGGGTTAAGCCGAGTGGAGGAAGAGCTGGCAGAAGGATTAGCTAAACTTTTTTCAACTCAGCTAGAGCTCGGCGAAGCAGAGCTTCGAAGTAAATTGCTAAAAGATGCGGAGATTAAAGCTTTACAGGCTCAGGTGAATCCTCATTTTTTATTTAATGCCATTAATACGATATCGGCGCTGTGCAGACAGGACGTAGAAAAAGCCAGAAAGCTGCTTTTGCAGCTAAGCATTTATTTTCGTTCCAATTTGCAAGGTGCAAGGCAGCTGTTGATTCCGTTATCAAAAGAGCTTGATCATGTCCACGCGTACTTATCGCTTGAACAAGCCAGGTTCCCTAATAAATACGAAATTGACATGTATATTGAAGAAGGGCTGGATGATGTCTTGCTTCCGCCATTTATTCTTCAAGTGCTTGTGGAAAATGCCATTCGGCACGCCTTTCCGCGTAAACAAAAGCACTGTCGCGTAGAAGTTCATATTGAGACAAAAGATAAATATGTATACGTAAAGGTAAAAGACAATGGACAAGGTATAGACACAAAACGATTGCAAAAGCTTGGCAATCAGCCCGTTTTTTCAGAAAAAGGAACGGGGACGGCTCTTTACAATATTAAACAACGTTTGCACGGATTATTTGGAAAAGAAACAACGCTAGAGTTTGACATAACAGAAGGAACAGCGGTTTCGTTTGTTATACCAATTGAATTAAAAAGCGAGGGTGTATAATATGCTGCGAGTACTAATAGTAGATGATGAAATGTTAGCGCGAGATGAATTAAAATATTTATTACATCGAACGAAAGAAGTAGACTTCATTGAAGAAGCTGAAAGTATCGAAGAGGCGTTGGATAAAATGATGGATGAAAAGCCGGATTTATTATTTTTAGATATACAACTGTCAGATGACAGCGGTTTTGATATTGCTAAAAGGCTTAAAAAAATGAAAAATCCGCCAGCTATTATATTTGCAACCGCGTACGATCAGTACGCTTTACAAGCCTTTGAAGTAGATGCAATTGATTACATTTTGAAGCCTTTTGACGAAGAAAGAGTGGTGCAGGCCATTCATAAATATAAAAAAATGCGTGTTCCTCATTCCGCTGTGAAAGAAGAAGAATCGATAGGAGAGTCTTCTTCTCAAACTGGAAAGTTAGCGATTTCTGTAGACGATTCGATTGTGTTGGTGAATATAAAGGACATCTTGTTTGTAGGGTTAATAGAAGGAGAAGTCACCATTCAGACTATAACAGAATCCTACCATACTGCTGATACGCTTGCTATGCTAGAAAAAAAGCTCCATTCTCAGTCGTTTAGTCGTGTGCACAGGGGATATATCGTCAACGTAGATCATATTTCCGAAGTACAGCCTTGGTTTAATTCTACGTATAATTTAGTAATGAAAAACGATGAGCGAGTTCCTGTCAGCCGTACATATGCTAAAGAATTAAAGAAACGTTTAGGGATTTAAGAAAAAAACAGCTTGCGTATGCATTTTGGCAAGCTGTTTTTTGCATTTCAAGGCTCGATTTTTGTAAGTGAGCACAAATATTTGACTCTTTGATTTGAAAACGCTTTCCTATTGATTTTCATTTTATATAATGAAGTCAACAAACAGAGAGAGGTGAAAGAAATGAGTGCTAAAAAAGTGTATGGCTTCTTAACACAAGCATTTATTTTTTCCGTAATTATGTTGATTTCAGATTTTATTGCAGAGCATTTGCCTTTTCCAATGCCTGCTTCAGTCATTGGACTTGTGCTGTTATTTCTTGCACTCTGCTTGAAGATTATTAAACTAGAGCAAGTTGAATCACTGGGAACGGCTTTAACTTCTTTGATCGGATTTTTATTTGTACCAGCAGGTATTTCTGTTATGAATTCATTAGGTGTTATGCAGCAGTACGGCATTCAAATTTGTTTAGTTATCATCGTGGCAACGATTATTTTGTTAGGCGTTACAGGCTTATTTTCACAGCTTATACTTGGCATGACAAAAGATAATAAAGCAAAAGAAGAAATAAAAGATGTAGATATGAGTGAAAAAACGAAAAAACAAGGTATTGCTTAACATCAATTATAAAGAGACAAGGTGGTTGGAAAGATGAATCCGTATTTTGGAATCGTGGTTTCTTTAGCTGCGTACGGCATTGGAACGTATTTATTTAAAAAGTCAAAAGGTTTTTTCTTATTTACTCCTTTATTTGTGGCAATGGTACTAGGAATTGCTTTTTTGAAAATTGGTCATTTTTCTTATGAGGAATATAGCAGCGGCGGGAAGATTATCAGCTTCTTTTTAGAACCGGCAACAATTGCTTTTGCCATCCCTTTATATAAGCAAGCCGATAAATTAAAAAAGTACTGGTGGCAAATTCTTTCTTCTATTGCAGTAGGGTCAGTTTGTTCGGTAGCGATTATTTTTGCGATTGCTAAAGGTATTCATATGGATGAAGTTGTGATGAAATCAATGCTTCCGCAAGCAGCTACAACAGCGATTGCGCTCCCATTGTCTCAAGATATTGGAGGGATTCCTGCTATTACTTCCTTTGCTGTTATTTTTAACGCAGTCATCGTATATGCGCTGGGCGCTTTATTTTTAAAAATATTCAAGGTGAAGAATCCAATTTCAAAAGGATTAGCTCTTGGAACTTCTGGACATGCGCTGGGAGTAGCCGTGGGAATTGAAATGGGAGAAGTAGAGGCAGCCATGGCAAGTATTGCAGTTGTTATTGTAGGCGTCGTCACAGTTGCCGTTATTCCACTTTTTGTTCAGTTAGTCATGTAACAAAAGCCTGAAGGAGTCAGAAATTTTCTGACTCCTTCAGGCTTTTGTTTGTTAATTAATACACCACTCCAAAATGTCGTGATGCGCAGTTTTGGCAGGTTGTATGGTCAAAAAGACTCTCAGGAATGATAAATTCAAAACAAAATTGACATTGTTTGAATTGACTTTGTCTATAAAACATTGTCTCTAAGAAAATAGCTGTAATATGTTCAGTTATGTGCTTATGGGAACGTTGTTCTAAAGTGGACCATGGAATAGACTGATGCTCTATGTAAATCGGACAGGAAGTATAGGGTGTATCCCATTGAATGGCTTGATATCCAAACGTAAGGCCATGATGAGCTGCTGATGTAAATATGATTAGATTTTGATGGAATTCTGGCAGAGGTAATTCTAGTTTTTGATCTTTAAGCGATCTCGTTTTGGAATGAAGGTTATACAATTTAATTTGAAAATGAATCCACTGAGTGGCGTGAACGGTTATTGACATGTTTTAAACCTCCAATTCAGACTCTTTCTTTTATCATAATTGATTTCAAAATAAATAAATAGTAGACAAAAAGAAGATAACAAAATTTTATATAGATTACTTATAAGGCGTAGGGAAAGGTGATATAAGCATAGCATCCTTTTTTCTACCCCTTTTTAAAGCATATTAATCTTCTATATAAAAGCTTGCTTTCAACGAATGGTATCGGCGTATTCATACGCTTTAAACAGATTTTAATGTTAGAAGTTATAACAAGGTTCATTTCTTTTAGAGAAGTTTATGGAATAATAAAAACTGTATATTTTACGGTCTGAATCTATGTGTTGGAGGTTTTTATATGACGAAACAAAAGCTGATATTAATCGGAAATGGAATGGCAGGAATGCGCTGTATTGAAGAAATTCTTATTCATTCTCCAGATGGTTTTGATATTACTGTTTTTGGAAGTGAGCCTCACGTTAACTATAATCGAATTTTATTATCAACCGTTTTACAAGGCAGTACAAAGCTTGAAGATATCAATATTCATTCTTTGGCATGGTATAAGGAAAATAATATCACTTTATTTAACGGAGAAAGCGTTACGCACATAGACACTAAGAGAAAAATAATAAAAACAGATAAAAACAGAGAGACGATGTACGACAAGCTTATTCTTGCTACTGGCTCGAGCCCGTATATGCTCCCCGTTAAAGGGTCCGACAAAGAAGGTGTCCTCGGTTTTCGTACCATCGAAGACTGTCAGGAAATGATTAAAATTTCTAAACAATATAAAAAAGCAGCGGTTATTGGAGGGGGTCTGTTAGGGCTGGAAGCTGCTAGGGGACTATTAAATTTGGGAATGGATGTTCAAGTCATTCATCATTCGGGTTTCTTAATGGAGCGACAGTTAGACAGAGCAGCATCTGCTATGTTAAGAGAAGAATTGGAAAAGCAAGGCATGAGTTTTCTATTAAACAAACATACGGATGAGATTATAGGGKGAAATCGAGCAGAAGGCGTCCGATTTAACGATAGCAGCAAAATTGCAGCTGATTTAGTTGTAATGGCTACAGGAGTGAGGCCAAATGTTAATCTAGCTAAAAAAAGCGGAATAGAAACAAATAGAGCAATCATCGTAAATGATTATTTAGAAACGAGCATCCCGGATATCTATGCAGTAGGTGAATGCGCGGAACATCGAGGGATGACATACGGCCTTGTTGCTCCTCTTTACGAACAAGGAAAAGTCTTAGCGCGACATCTTTGTCAAATAAAAAACGATGGTTATCGCGGGTCCGTTCTTTCCACTCAATTAAAAATATCAGGAATAGACGTTTACTCAGTCGGAGAGTTCAAGGAAAATCAAGGTGCAAAAGCCATTACGATTTTGAATATGTTAGATGGTATATACAAAAAAGTCGTTTTTCGCGAGGGGAAAATAGTGGGAGCTGTTCTTTTTGGAGATACCAGTGAGGCTATAAAGCTATCACAAATGATTAATGAAAAAAAGGATTTGTCGCAAGCGGAAAAAGTACAATTATTTCCTTCTCAACATGCAAAAGAAAATGCAGTAGCTTCTATGCCACTTACAGGTATGGTATGCAACTGTAATGGTGTAACAAAGGGAGCCATTATTGAAGCAGTACAGAAAAATGATTTAACGACAGTAGATGAAATAAAAAATTGCACGAAAGCTTCTGGTTCATGCGGAGGATGCAAACCTCTTGTAACAGATCTTTTAACATATATTCAAAGCGATGAGTTTGATGAAATCATTGAACAAAAAACCTTTTGTACATGTACACATTTATCAGAAGATGAGCTGGTAAGAGAAATGCAGCAATATCAATTTGAGACGGTTCAGCAAGTAAGAGAAATATTAAAGTTTAAAGACATGAAAGGCTGTTCGTTATGTGAAGGCGGTCTTCATTACTATTTAGATATGATGCATCCTCATTATGAAAACAATCGACATTCTTTATTTACTACGGAGAATGAACAGGCCGTTTTGCTTCACGATGGGACTTATGCAGTGGTACCGCAAATTCACGGTGGTCTGACAAATGTACAGGAATTAAGGAACATAGCAAATGTAGCTGAAAGGTACAACATCTCTAATATTCGTTTAACAAGTGATCAGCGCATTCAACTTATTGGAGTGAAAAAAGAATATCTTCCGTTGATAAGTGAGGAAATAGATAGAGGACTTCAGCAGCTATATGAACGTACAGTTAAAAATGTATCTGTTTATATAGGAAAAGGAACGTGTATTTGTCAGCATGAACCTGCTCTTGCTTTATCAAATGAATTAGATAAACAGCTTGAATATGTAAAGACCCCATGTGATATCAAAATCAGTATTGCTTCGTGTTCTCACATTGCAGAGAATGTAACAACAAGTGATATAGGATTAAGAAGAATAGACAGAGGATGGGAAATATATGTCGGCGGAAGCAGCGCAGAAGCCAGAAGCGGGGAGCTGTTTTATGTGGCCGAAACGAACGAAGAAGCAGTAGAAATCAGCTGTTCTTTGATTCAATATTACCGTGAAACAGGAAACTATTTAGAAACTGTCGGGAGCTGGATCGAACGAGTAGGAATTGTTCATGTCAGAGAAGTTTTGTTTGAGATAGACAATCGAGAGTATTTAATGAAGCAGCTCAGTTCAGAGCGCTCTCGTGCAATCACATATTTATTATAGGAAAGAAGGGTGACCTACGATGACTGAGATGCTATTGAAATATTTTCGTGAGCAGCAAAAGCAAGTTGAAACCGAGCGTATCTATAATACTCAGTGTCCTTACTGCAGCATGCAGTGCAAAATGCAGTTAGTTGAACAAACACATGTAAAAAGGAAAACGTATAAAACAATTGGAACAGACAACCCTACTTCTCAAGGAAGGTTATGTATCAAAGGAATGAATGCGCATCAGCATCCTTTGCATAAAGATCGGATTCAATATCCTTTATTAAAAGTAAACGGAGAGTTTGTAAAGATTTCTTGGAAAGAAGCTCTTCACTATATTAAAGAAAACGTTACAGAGATTCAAGAGGAGAATGGAGCAGATGCGCTAGGTGTTTATGGAAGTGCCTCTATTACAAATGAAGAAGCTTATTTATTAGGGAAATTTGCTCGAGTTGCGTTAAAAACAAAGTATATTGATTACAATGGACGCTTATGTATGTCGGCTGCTGCTTCTGCTGCTAGTAAAACATTTGGCATGGACAGAGGATTTACGAATAGCTTGCAAGAGATTCCGTTTACTGAATGTATTATGTTAGCTGGAACAAATATTGCGGAATGTCAGCCAACGATTATGCCTTATTTTGAGAAAGCAAAAGAAAACGGAGCATTTATTATTGCAATTGATCCAAGAGAAACCGCTACAACTAAAATAGCTGATTTACACTTGAAACTTAAGCCGGGAAGCGACGCGGCATTAGCCAATGGAATCTTGAAGGTCCTTATCGAAGAAAATTATCTAGATGAACGATTTCTACAAGAACGTGTAAATGGATTTGAAGAAGTAATTCAATATGTGGCGTCTCTAGAATTTAATATCATTGAAGAAATAACGGGAGTGCCACTTGAAGAGATATACCAAGCTGCCCGTATGTTTGGTCAAAGAAAAACGGGAATGATTTTTACTGCTAGAGGGGTAGAGCAGCAAACAGACGGAAGTGCTGCGGTGCGAAATTTTTTAAATATTCTACTTTCTGTTGGGAAAATTGGTAAACCTCGCTGCGGATATGGGGCCATTACCGGTCAAGGAAATGGGCAAGGAGCCCGGGAGCATGGTCAAAAAGCGGATCAGCTTCCAGGCTACCGTTCAATCGAAAATCGTGAGCACCGGATGTATATAGCGGATGTGTGGAACATAGAGGAGAAAGACCTTCCTAGAAAAGGTGTTTCTGCATATGAGATGATTGAAAAAATTCATGACGGTGAAATTAAAGGGTTGTTTTTGATGTGTTCAAATCCAACAGTTTCAAATCCAAACGCTAATTTTGTTAAGAAGGCTTTTGAAAAGCTTGATTTTCTAGTAGTAGCAGATATGTTTGAATCAGAAACAGCAAAATTAGCAAACTTGATTTTACCAGCATCTTCCTACTTGGAAGATGAAGGAACCATGACAAATGTAGAGGGAAGAGTTACATTACGCGAAGCTAGCTTTCCATGCCGCGGCAAAATCAAACACGACTGGGAAATACTGTGTGAAATTGCTAAAGTTTTAGGGAAAGAGGAACATTTTTCGTTTGCATCAGCTGAAGAAATATTTAATGAACTGCGAATAGCAAGTAAAGGAGGGATCGCGGATTACTCTGGTATTACGTACGAACGATTACGAGAGGAAAAAGGAATTTTATGGCCATGCAGAAGCTTAACAGATAAAGGAACCGAGCGCCTGTTTGAAACGCGTTTTGCTCATAGTGATGGAAAAGCGATGATGGTCCCTGTCTCGAATCAAGCTATTGTACCTAAAGCAAAAATAACGGAAAAATACCCTCTCTATTTAACAACGGGGAGAGTGATGTCGCACTATTTAACGGGTGTACAAACGCGAAAAAGTGCGTCTTTATCTGCTAGAAATTTCGAATCTTTTATGGAAATCCACCCTTCAACAGCGAAAAAATATGAAATTTCGAATCAAGAATTAGTACAAATTGAATCTTCATATGGAAGGATTGTGGTAAGAAGCAAATTTTCAGAGGGCATTCGGCCAGATACCGTATTTGTTCCCTTTCACTGGGCGGATTCTCAAAATGTTAATAACCTTGTTTCTGAGAAATTAGATCCCTCCTGTAAGATGCCGGGGTTTAAAGTAAGTGCTGTGAAGATTAGCCCTTCTGTAAAAAGAAGCAGCTATTAAAAATGCTGATGCAAAAAGCCTCTTGAAAAAAGAGGCTTTTTGCATGGAATCAGGCAAGGTGCTTTTGGTTAATACGTACATTTTGGTTTTTGAATCCAGAATAATTTAGTAAGAGACAGAATAGGGCAAAAAGCGCTAGTAAGGAAAAACCGACAACGTAGTCTCCGCTTGTATCTTTTATAAAGCCTAGCACAATAGGGGGAAAGAAGCCGCCTACGCCTCCGAATGCTCCTACGATCCCGGTAACAGCTCCAATATTTCCTGTTGAAACAGATGGAACCATTTTAAAAACAGCTCCATTTCCGATACCAAGAGTAATGGCTGCAAGTAAACAACCTACGCTAAATAGGGAGAAGRCAGTGATGGTAAATGCAATAAATAACCCTATTAGTAGCATTCCGGTAAAGACGAAGGTGAGTACTTTTTTTGCTCCGAAGACATCCGATAAATATCCTCCAAGAGGCCGTACACACGTTGCTAGTACGACAAATACAGCTGTTTTCAGCCCACTGTCTACAGTTGAAGCATTAAATTGATCATGCAAAATGGTAGGAAGATAGATGCTGAACGTTACAAATCCACCAAATGTTAAAAAATAGAAAACGGATAAAAACCACGTTTCTTTAAATTTTAATACCGATAAAGATTCCCGCAGCGTTTTGGGGGAAGCAGCAGAAGGGTGGTCTGAAGTTCCTATCCATAATAAAAGAGCCATTAAGGCTACCGCAATTGCTAAACTCCAAAATATCCAAGGCAAGCCAAAAGAAGAAAAGATAAGTGGAATACTAAAGCTTGCTACCGCCGATCCTAAGTTGCCCATCCCGGCAATTCCCAAAATAAAACCTTGCTTTTGAGGTGAATACCATTTAGAGACATATGTAATGGAAATAGCAAATGTTGTTCCAGCCATGCCGATAAAAAATGCCCAAAAGAGCAGCATAGAATAAGAATGAGTAAAGCCTGCACAAATAGTAGGGAGTAAAAGAGCCAGCATAGTCAAAGAATAGACTTTTCTTCCCCCGAAGCGATCTGTTAAAATCCCCATCGGAATTCGCATGAGGGAACCTAATAAGACGGGAGTGGCAATTAAGATACTTTTTTCAGCATTGGTTAATGAATACATTACTTGAATATCTGCAGCGATAGGTGCGAAGACAGACCATACTGAAAAAGCAATAATCATAGATAAAGTCGAGATAAGAAGTACAGATAAGGGCCGTTTAGAAAACATTACTTAAAAACCTCCTTTTTTATATCCAGCGTAAAGCTGTTGCAATATGGTAATTATGATACTACGCTTTCTTTCTTATGTATCATTCTGTGTTAGGTTTTCTTCCGTACTTTTACTGAAGAACGGATCCAGATAAAAGTGGATAGATAACTTAGACTTACACTTACACTCTATCTAAGTGCTGATGAAGAAACGGTTAAAAAGCTTTGAAAGAACAGTAAGTAGAAATATTGTCGAAAGAATGGAAGGGAAATTGAAATTAGAAGAGATTAATAGAGTAAGCATCTATAAATTTGTGCTATCGAATTATAGCGAAATAAAAAATAATTCATATTTTATATAGAACACAAATTTTTGAAATAGAAGGTGGAAAAAGTGACAGAAAAGCATCCTCTTTCAGGTTATAAAAAGGATGATAATGGGGTTCTCTGGATATGGAGTTACGTTGGACAGGCTAGAGTGAAAATGGGGTATAAAGTAAAAAGTCTGCTTCACTATGAGCAATCTTCCTATCAACAAATCAGTATTGTGGATACAAAATGGTATGGGAAAATGTTGGTGCTAGATGGTACTCCACAAATTTCAACAGGAGAAGGGTTTATTTATAATGAAATGATTAGCCATGTGCCAATTATAACGCATTCAAATCCCAAAAAAGTTGCGATGATTGGCGGAGGAGACTGTGGTCCTGCACGGGAGGCCATGAAGTATGCCGGAATTCAACAAATTGATGTAGTCGAAATCGATCCAAAAGTTACAGAAATCTGCCGTACGTGGCTAACTCCGGCTTCTTGTTATGATGGTGAAACAAGGCTCAATATGATACATCGCGATGGAATAGATTGGATTCAAGAACAAAAGGGAGTTTACGATGTTCTCATAATTGATCGGCCTGACCCTGTTGGACCGGGAAAAAAACTATTTCAACCTGATTTTTATCAATATGTCTACAACAGCCTTAAGGATGACGGCGTGGTTGTTTTTCAATCGGGATCTCCTTACTACAATACTTCTACATTACAAGGCACAATTAAAAATTTAAAGGAGCTATTTCCAATTGTCCGCACATATTTAGTGACGATACCTCTTTTCCCTTGCGGCATTTGGAGTTTTACGATTGCCTCTAAAAAAATGGATCCTCTTCAGGCCGATTTGACGAAGCTACAGCATACAGATACTCAATATATTGATCCTGAAATTTTCCATGCATCATTTGTTTTACCTAAATATATAAAAGAAATAGTAGACGGAAAAGATTCCTAAAAACTAAGTAGCGACGAATGTTTGTTGAAAGTCATCAATAATCTCGGAAAATATCTTTGTTATAGTAGTTCTGTGTTTGCTGCGCAGAGTCCGGGATAATTCAATTTGAAACGTATTAAAATTATGACTGTAACCTAGATAGCCGCTATTGTCACCTTGTCTGTGAAAGGCAATTGATTCGTTTCCAACAAATTTATTATCAAATATTACATGGATTTTCGGGAACGAATCTTCAGATTTTTTAGTCAGCGCCTGTTGAAACCAATCTTTAACTTCCTTTGAGCAAGATTGTCCATATAAAGTCCCCACTTCAATTGCATGAGGCCCGTAATGTGTATCCTTCATTCCATGAAAAGATAAATGCAAATAGGGTGTTAAAAGGCAATTATTACTATCTACTATCTTTAAAGATTTAACAATTTCTTGGATTGTTCTTCTATATTCATGTATACCCTCATGGTTTGTTTTATTTAGGTTTCTATTTAAATCTGCTATGGTTCTGGAAACCGTACTAACGATTCCTGCACATCCTGTTTTCTTGACTAAATTTTCTACAACTTTATCCGTAAATAAATCAGCAGCAGGTGGTTCTGCATGAAGTGCATCCACATGACAGCTTATAAAACCAGTTCCTTTGTTGTATTTTAAGTAGTTTCCATGAATGAATTTTAATGTCATTGACTATTTCTCCTTTTATATCGTTTGAAATCTATCCTTTCTATAATAAATGCAGTAAAAATAAAATCGGTGAATTATTACACGTGTTAAATACATACATAAAAAGTTTTTAGAGATGGTGGAAATAAATAGATAAGTGTACAGGATTATTTTGTCTAGTTACATACTATATGAGTAGCTGATTATTGTTATAGGGCATTAAAGTAGCAAAATACGATAGAAAGTTCTAATTAGGAGGCTTTAAAATGGATCCAATGAGAGAAGAGTTAGGGATATTATCTGATAAAGAAATGACGTTGCAAACTCTTAATCTGAATAATATACCGTCTGTTGAATTAGTTGACCCCAAAACCTGTTCATATCCAGTGATAGGGAGAAAGTATGGTCACCATAGCGGAAGAGATATTGTTATCGTAAATACAAAGGACCAAGCAATATATGAAGGGTATGATTATTTTACGAAAATATATGCCATAGACAAAGAATATTGTCTAGAAGTAGAAGGACTGAGCGTAAAAACAGTACAAGTAATGACCAGTGAACATGTTGTATTTAATGAAATACCCATTCGAACGCAAGCCTTCGGCTGGAAATTAGAACAGGTACACGGCATGGATGTACCGGAAATGCTGATGAACGTAGCCATTCGAGCGCTCTACGTAACGGGAGTTAAAAGCGGCTTTGTCAAAATGGGGTTATTAGAAAATGGAGAGTGCATCGTCACAGATATTAACTCATCAGAAAGTGAATGGATAGAAAATCCATTAAAGCCTAGTGTTCCTTTTAGCATGGGTGCTGACGTTGAGTTTATGTTAAGTTGTGACGGAGAGCTTCTACCAGCTTCTACTTTTTTTTCTGTTGAAGGTCCGGTAGGCTGTGATGAAAGACAAATAGAGCAAGATAGCGGTGAGTATGCATTAGTAGAAGTTAGGCCTGAAAAAGCGAATTCATCAACAGAACTATTTGAGAACATCCAAAAGTTAATAGAAAAAGCATCTGCACAGGTACCATATGAAAATATTCATTTTCGGGCAGGCAGCATGCCGTTTTCAGGGTATCAATGTGGAGGACATATTCATTTTGGCATTCCGCTTTCTTTATCCTTATTAAGAGCTCTTGACCACTACCTTGCTATTCCAATAGCGCTGATAGAAGAATCTAAGACCGCTAAACTCAGACGGAAAACGAACCATGGAGGTCTTGGACGCTATCGTGAGAAACCGTATGGATTTGAGTATTTAACTTTAAGCTCTTGGATTATCGACCCTAGAATTACTCTCTCCACTTT
>NZ_JBFULJ010000042.1:0-18670 GCF_056400385.1 Priestia sp. P5_B4 | reverse complement strand
GAGTTAGGCTGTGAAAGCATTATTATTGCAAGATAAAAATAAATGGACAGAAATGAAAGTAGAAGAAATAGAAAAACCTCTTCCAAATAAAGGGGAATTAGTAGTTGAAGTTCACGCAGTGGGACTTAATCCCGTAGATTATAAAACGGCTACTAATGGAAATCCTTATTGGACATATCCTCACATTCTAGGTTTAGATGTAGCTGGGACAATTGATGAAGTTGGAGAAGGAGTAGTTGACTGGAAAAAAGGAGACCGCGTTGTCTATCACGGGGACTTTATGAAAAAAGGCGGATATGCTGAATATGCGGTTACAACTGCTCATTCAATTTCGCGCATTCCTGACGCTGTTACATTTGAAGAAGCTGCTGCTTTGCCTACTGCAGGTTACACAGCGTATGAAGCACTATTTCGTAAACTTCCAATGAACCATATTCAAACCATCTTAATTCATGGAGGAGCTGGAGGCGTAGGAGGCTTTGGCGTGCAGCTTGCTAAAAACGCTGGAAAAACCGTTTTCTCAACAGCTTCAGCACATAATCATGAGTATGTGAAGTCGTTAGGAGCTGATTATGTAATTGATTATCGCGAGGAAAACGTCGCGGAAAAAGTATTGGAGCTGACAAATGGCCGCGGCGTAGATGCTGTGCTTGACACGGTGAGCGCAAAGAACGCAACGGATTCTTTAGATATGATTGCCTATAGAGGACATTTAGCACATATTGCTGGTGCACCTGATTATACAAAAGTAAAGCCTTTTACAAAGGTGATTTCTTATCATGAAGTAGCTTTAAATGCTGCACACCACATTGATGACATGATTGCGCAAGCGGATTTAGCAAAAATGGGAGATGAGCTTTTAGCATTAGTAGCAGAGAAGAAAGTAGCTCCGATGATTGAGCGCATTATCTCGTTAAAAGAAGTGCCGAKTGCATTAGAAGAGCTTTCAAAACGCCATGTGAAAGGGAAAATTATTGCTAAAGTTAAATAATAGCAGGACAGAAAAGACTCTTTTATTACGACTAATAAAAGAGTCTTTTTCTGCTATTTTCTTTTTTTGCGTTACTTCACTTATGAACTGCATATGATAGAAGATAATCAAATATAGCAAACGGGTGCGTATGAGCTTTTTTTACTAGTGAAATTGCTTTGAAATCGTGAAATTTTGAATAGTTTGAGTTATGATGAAAGAACGTGAAATTTGTATGATTGAAAGGAGAAAAAAGGTGCAAGGGTTTATTGATTTTGTACAAAATTTAGGCATAGTGGGCATCTTTATTGCTACAGCAATCGAAGCTGCGGCAATTCCTTTTCCGTGTACGTTATCGATTTTGCTTATTGGCTCGGTGTTGCAGCTCTCAATATGGAAAATCCTTATTGTTTCAGCTGTTAATACCGTTATTTATATCGCATTCAACTATATTCCGTTCGTTATGGGATACAGGTTTGAATCTATTACCAAGCGCTGGTTTGGTGAAAAAAATATAAAACGTGCCCAAAAATGGTTTCATAAATATGGAAAATGGAGTATTACGATTTCCCGTCCCATCAGTATCGCAAACTATATAACCTATTTGGCAGGTCTTAGTAAAATCAAATCTAGGGACTTTGTTTTATACAGCACCTTAGGCATTTTTCCGTGGTTTGTTTTTTTGCTCTATGTAGGAGGACTTGGAGATATTGAAAAAATCCAAAAATATTTGCATGATGTTGATCGTTTAATATTTGTTATTCTCGTAATCGGAGTGATAGTTGGTGCAGGCTGGTGGATGAAAAAGAGAAAAGATACATAAAAAAGGATCTGCCTAAATAAGCACTACCTTAAAAGTAAGAGAGTTTTTAAATTAAGGTTTTCATAATTCAAAAGAGCCGCCTCTGAGCCGAGTTTTCGACTTAGAGGCGGCTCTTTTATTCAACTACGAAGAGCCCGCCAGCTTCTATAAGACGTAATATCCTCCGCATCTTCTGTCGCATGAGCTTCACAAAGAAAACCCACTACTTCACTAGCGTCTTCAAGAGTGATTTTGCCTAGTCCGAGAGGAGAAGGGATAGAATCAGCAAAAGAGCCGAGTAGTGATAAAGGCATTTCCCAAAGTTCAACTTCAATTTTTTCTCCTTGTTGATGTGTTCGCAACAGCCCCGGTTTTGCTGGAGAAGTAGGCAGTTTAAAAAGCTGGTAATAAGGAGCGGTTTGGTCTTTTCGTACGAATGAAGCTCCGTGTTCACGCATTTGAGATTCAAGTGAAAACCCGCGCATATGCAAACCGCAAACAGCTACTAATGTTGTATCTTTTTTTGAATCAACCGTTCGTTCCCCATTTAAAAACAACTCGCTGAGTCCGCAAATGAATTGTTCGCCGTCAAATGTAGAGAAAAATGAAATGCCAAACGGTAAATCAAGATCCGCATCTTGAGATGGAAGAGAGACGGCACACAAGTCGAGTAAGTTACAATGATTTGTAAAGCGCCCCATGTCACTGTTTGTTTCAATTGGATTTTCTCTTACTTGTTCCCGCGTCCACGTTCCGCCTGCTGTCGGCATAACAAGAACAGCATTTTTAAGCTGATGATATGCTTTATGTTTAAAGGATTGAAGCTTATGTGAAGCTTGAAATAAAGCAGCAGCATCATATTCTGATTTAGCTCCTGAACGAAGCACTTGCTCGGTTACAGGAAAGRCTGTTTCTTCATGAGAAGTGATAAATTCTCCTAAGTCAGCCCAGCGCTCTGCTACGTAAGGGCCGTCATATAATAAAGCAGCTGCTTCACTTAAATACGAGCCGTCCATGTATTCGATAGGAATAGATAAATCTTCAATCTTTTTCACAGCTTGTTTCCACGCTTTTTCGTACTGCTCAGCAAACGGCCCGTAAAACGAAAGCGGTTCTTTTACCATATAAATTTTTTCAGGAAGCGCCGAAGAAGCCCGAACAACAGAGCGTGACCATGGGTCTCGATCGTCTACTCCTCTAATAATGGAATCTACGAGCAGTACGTCACTCCATTCATGAGCAAAAGCAGTGACGCAGTCTAAGCTTTTACATGCCGGAACTACACCTGCAGATGGCCAAGCTCCAAGGGAAGGTTTGTAGCCGATTAGACGGTTTAAACCAGCTGGAACCCGCCCTGAACCTGCTGTATCGGTGCCTAAAGAAAAAGCAGCATGCCCCCGAGCTACGGATACAGCTGACCCTGAGCTCGATCCGCCGCTAATGAGCTCTGGCTTTAACGCATTGTGCGTTTCGCCATATGGGCTCCGTGTACCGACCAGTCCTGTAGCAAATTGGTCCAAGTTGGTCTTTCCAAGAGGAATAGCACCTGCATCGATAAGGCGTTGAACAACCGTAGCATGTTCGGAAGGGATATACGTATATTCTTTACATCCGGCTGTTGTCGGTACATGTGCTATATCGATATTATCTTTAACGGCGAATGGAATTCCCCACAAAGGTAACGCTTCAGGGCTTAGCGTAGCTAAGCGATCCAGATAAGGTTTTAAATCACCGAGTGTGGGAGGGGTAATCCAAATATTCATGTCTTTGTCAGCTTCTACACGCGCAAAAATTTGATGTACTACATCTTCCGGAGTTAATTCTTTTTTGATATACATATCACGTAACCATTGAACCGAAAATTTTTTAGGCAAGCTCACTGTTTTCATTGTATTCACCGTCCTTAATGAGTAATTGGAGCAAAAGCTTTTATACCGGCAATCAGCTGTCCAGCTTGTACTTCATCGCCGGGTTTCACATGAATAGAACTGATATATCCATCCATAGGTGCTAGCTGCGGAAACTCCATTTTCATGCTTTCTTCGATAATTAACGTATCGCCTTTTTTAACTTTTTGTCCTTCTTCTACAAGAACTTTCCATACGCTTCCCGGCATTGTACAGCGCGCAGCTTCCGTACCTTCAGGCAGTTCTTGTTCCATAATTTCAGCTGTTTCGTGTTCAGAGACGTACTCGGCTAAACCAAGTGCTTTCCAATTTTCTCGTTCTGTTTGAAAAGCAGCCTGCTGGGTATGACGAAAAGCAGCCGTGCTTTTTTCAATAGATGAAAGAAAATTTAAATATTCTCCAAGTTTAAACGTTGTCTCCGTAATATCTGCTTCAAATCTTCCACGAAGGAAATCTTCGCGCAGTTTTAAAAGCTCGTCTGCTTCTACTGGGTAAAATTGAATTTGATCAAAGAAACGAAGAAGCCACGGTTTCCCTGCTTCAAAACTTTCCGTTTGACGAAGTCGATTCCACATTTGAATCGTGCGTCCCACAAATTGATAGCCGCCAGGACCTTCCATTCCGTATACGCACATATACGCACCGCCAATACCAACTGCATTTTCAGGCGTCCATGTACGGGCGGGATTATATTTCGTTGTAACTAAGCGGTGACGAGGGTCTAAAGGCGTAGCAACAGGTGCGCCTAAATATACATCTCCAAGCCCCATTACAAGATAATTAGCGTCAAATACAACTTGTTTAACATCTTCAAGGTGGTTCAGACCGTTTACTCGGCGAATAAATTCTAGATTGCTTGGACACCAGGGTGCATCTGGACGAACGTTTTGCTGATAGCGTTCAATAGCTAATTGAGTTGCAGGGTCATCCCATGAAAGTGGAAGTTTTACAATGCGAGACGGAACTTCCATTTCTTCAAGAGGAGGAAGCGCGCGATCAATAGCTGAAATATGCTGACAAAGTTCAAGAATAGACATCTTTGTTGCATCAATATGAATTTGAAGAGAACGGATACCAGGCGTTAAATCTAGAACCGGTAAATCCTCACGCTTTTGGATAGCTTCCATTAAAGCATGTACCTGGAAGCGAAGCAGCAGATCAAGCTCCATTTCTCCGTATTCCACAAGTATATTCGCATCGCCTGAGCAGCGGACGGAAAATGGGAAGCGTCTATTTTCCGTTTCGTTAATCAGCAGCGGATAATCGCTTTTGAGTGGCTGTGCTACTGGATTTGTAAGTATAGGAAGTGATGCAGATGTTCCGATATGCTGCAAAAAGTCTTCCTGAGTACATTTGAGTTTTTCAGCTTGTTCAAGGTCAATTAATTTAAACGAAATTTTATCTCCGGGATGAAGCTGTCCTATTTTCCAAAACTCTGCTGAAGCGGTGGTAACAGGGCAAACAAAGCCGCCAAGACTGGGACCGTCTGGGCCAAGTAAAATAGGCATATCTCCCGTTAAGTCTAAGGTGCCGATGGCATATGCATTATCATGAATATTTGATGGATGCAAACCGGCTTCTCCTCCATCTTCACGGGTCCAAAAAGGAGCGGGACCTATTAACCTCACGCCTGTTCTAGAACTGTTAAAATGAACTTCCCACTTTGTATCTGTTAGCTGCTGTAAATATTCTGGCTGTAAAAACTCTTCTGTACAATGGGGGCCGGGAATGACCCCAATTGACCATTCTTTAGACAGGGCTGGCTGATAGGGAAGGGCAAGTTCATTTTCAACGTGAGAGTAGTCAGAGACACGCAGTACATCTCCCGTACGAAGTGCTCTACCGCCGTGTCCTCCGAAGCTTCCTAGTGTAAAAGTAGAAGAACTGCCTAATATTTTAGGCATATCAAGTCCGCCGCCAATCAGTAAATACGTACGCATTCCTTCCGTTGCTTCACTAAATGAAAGAATTTGTCCCGGCTTTGCTCTAATGGTCTTATACATAGGGATTTCAGCGCCGTCTAATGTAGCATGCATTTTAGCACCCGTAATGCAAAAAGATAGATTGTCTCTAAATTTATAAGAGCCGCCTCGGAGGGTCATTTCAATCCCTGGTGCATCCGGGGAGTTTCCGAGAAGTTTATTTCCTATGCGAAAAGCAAAAGGATCCATTGGACCGCACGGAGGAACCCCTACGTTCCAGTGCCCGGTGCGTCCCGGGTAATCTTGAACAGTGGACTGAACGCCTCCGTCTAAGACTTCGAGTGCTTGTTCGCTCGGATTATATGAGTTAAGCATTTGAGTATACACGTCGCCTGTTTTGCACGCTTTTTCTTCTAGCAGTCCCTGCAAGTATTGAAGATTAGTAGTAACGCCGTATAATCTTGTTTCTTTTAAAGCAGCGCTCAATTTTAGAAGGGCTTCTTCTCGTGTTTTTCCATGAACGATAATTTTAGCCAGCATAGGATCATAAAGTGATGTTACAGTAATTCCGTCTCGTACCCACGTTTCAACTCGAGCACTTTTAGAGAGCATTGCTTGGTCGATTTGCCCGCCGCTGGGACGAAAATCATTTAAGCAATCTTCTGCATAAATACGAGCTTGGATACTGTGACCTGAAGGCACAGGAAGCAAAGAAGGAAGGTTTACTAGCTCATCGCATGCTTCTTTAAGCATCCATTCTACTAAATCAACGTTTAACACTTCTTCTGTAACGCCGTGCTCTACTTGAAGGCGAGTATTTACTTCTAAAAAATAAAATTTCTCCGCTTCGGCTTCATAAAGAAACTCTACCGTTCCTGCGCTTCGATATCCGACTTCTTTAGCTAGTCGCGTAGCTGCTTGCAGCATATTTTCCCGTATGTATGAAGGGAAGTTTGGAGCTGGGCTTTCTTCAATTACTTTTTGATTTCTTCGCTGAATAGAGCAGTCGCGTTCTCCTAAAGCTACTACTTCTCCAAAAGAATTCCCGAAGATTTGAACTTCTACATGGCGAGCTTTTTGGATGTATTTCTCTAAAAAAACACCGCTGTTTTTAAAGTTTGTTTGTGCTAAATGGCAAACTGAGTCAAAAGCTGCTTGAAGCGCTTTTTCATCTTGGCAAACACGCATTCCAATTCCGCCGCCGCCAGCTGTACTTTTTAACATAACGGGATAGCCAATCTCTTCGGCAGCACATACAGCTTCTGATACATCTGTAATAAGAGGTGTACCGGGCAGCAAAGGCACGTCGGCTTTTTGCGAAATTTCCCGAGCTGAATGTTTTAATCCGAATATTTCCATTTGCTGAGGTGTAGGACCAATAAATACAATTCCTTCAGCCTGACAGCGACGAGCAAATTCCGCGTTTTCGCTTAAAAAACCGTAGCCTGGATGAATAGCTTCCGCGCCTGTTTTCTTTGCAATATCTAGAATAAGGTCTTCGTTTAAATAACTTTCTTTGACTGGGCCGCTGCCAATTAAAATGGCTTCATCTGCTTCATCAACGTGCAGGCTGTCTTGATCAGCTTCTGTATAAACAGCTACAGATTCCACTCCTAAATGTCGTAATGTTCGCTCAATTCTAACGGCAATTGCTCCTCGGTTCGCAATTAATACTTTTGTAAACATAGATGAACACTCCTTTTTATAATGAATCCCAAATAACTAAGCGAATAGGGGTAGGGTTATAATCGTTGCACGGGTTGTTAAGCTGAGGGCAGTTGCTGATCAATACAAGTGTAGGATTGATAGCTTCCATTTCTACATAGTATCCAGGGGCAGATACCCCGTCATTAAACGTTAATCCGCCGCTTGGCGTCACAGGTACATTCATAAAAAAGTTTACGTTTGGTGCTAAATCTCTTTTGGTGTAKCGGCTATCATATTTTGATAGCTGAAGCATAAATGTATCTCGGCAGTTATGCATCGGAAGCGTGTCATGTGCATAACGTACGGTGTTGCTTTGTGCCGAACAAGCTCCGCCTAAGGTGTCGTGGCGTCCGCACGTGTCAGCAACAATTTTGACTAGTTCTTTGCCAGATTGAGAAAGCAGCACTGTGCCGGTGGATAAATAAATATTTCCTTGATTAGCAATCGTAGATACTGCACTGTAATGATCTTCTAGGTTTTCAGCATCAAAGAATAAAGTATCCGCTGCTTGATTGCCTTCTACATCTATTATTCTAAGCGTTTGGCCGGGTTTAAGCTCATGCATCCAGCCGTCCCCAGCCAGTACCGTTTCATCATAAATTGCGTTCTCTATTTTTCTGTTGCTTTCCACTCGATTAAATACAGCCATTATAAAGCCTCCTTTATTTTTAAATCGTTGATAGTGTTTTATTTCCAAGCAATAAATCATAAGACCATGTGTTTTCAAACGCTCGTTTATTTTCAGGTCTAAAATTTAAACAGTAGTCGTCTGAGCTTACAGAAGCTGCTTCATCTACGGTTATTTCAATCGGAACAGAAGGGTACGTTTCGCTTGGGTCTAGAGGGTTAGGTGTATTAGACAGTAGGAAAATCAAATCCATTTCTGTTCTAAACGTAATAAAATCTCCTTTTTTACAATGGGAAGAAACAAAATTCATATTGCCTTTTTCGTCGCAGTATACTTTTGAAAATAAGTTAAGGTTAGGGACTAGATCCCGTGTTGTTAAACCATTGCGCAAAAGCTCCATGGAAAAATTTTCTTCGCCATTTCTTCGCCATTCGTTTCGAGATTCTTGATAAGTAGATGCGCCGTATTTTTGATGAGTTAAGCTGCGCGTAGTGTAGCCTGAAATGGTATCATGCCAGCCGGTGTTGTCAGCAGTGATGCTTGCAAATGCTCTGCCGTTGTCACTCATCAGAACGTGTCCTTTTGTTAAGTGAGCAGTGTGCTGAGCTTTTAAGGTATCGGGCATGTTGTATCGTTCTGTTAAATCATAAGCGTTGTATAATAGTAGGGACAAATTTGCACCGGATTCTTGTGCGGTAAACGTCACCGATTTTCCTCTTCCAATTCGGCCTGACCATTTTCCACCAGCCGGGATTGTTTGCTTCCAGATAGAACTCATAAAATAACCTCCTTAGAATAAAAAAAGGATAAAAGCCTGAGAGAGTAGTCTCCCAGGCTTTTATCCTTCCGTGTTATACAGCGTAGCGCTATATCGCTCTCTCTCGGACCAGTCTTTAACATATGTTAAACGGAACCCTAGACAGCTTTTTTGTTCTTAACGGCTGTAAGAACCTTTATCCATTTGTGGCTTTCGATTAATCGTAGTATAGTATGAGTGAAAATGAGTTGACAAGCAGTTTGTTAGAATACCTGACAGGAAAACTGATTTTTCAGTTTATTTTTCAGGGACCGTCACTTTTGAATGATCTCTCTTTACAAAAGGAGCCGACAGTCGAGATTTTACAAAAAAATAGAGAAATCCAACAGTAAGCCAGGCGACACCAATCAAAAGAGTGTCTTTGTTTAACAGTGTGAGCAGCCATCCGATAAATGCCGCTCCGATCAAAGGGAAGATTAAATAGAGTATTGTTTCAGTAAACGACCGTTTCTTTAACTTAATATAAAAATGGGCAATGACTGATACATTCACAAATGTAAAAGCGGTTAAGGCACCGAAACTGACAAAAGTGACGGCTGTGTTTAAATCAATGAACATTCCCAAAAACGAAAAAGCGGTAACAAGCAAGATATTCACCACGGGCGTTTTAAACGTTGGATGAATATATGAAAATACCTTTTGAGGCAGTACGGATTCACGGCCTAAAGCATATAAAAAGCGAGTAACGCTTGTGACTGAAGAAACTCCTTGAGTAAAGGTTGCAATAATTAATACCGTAATAAATAGACTGCTTAAAAGATTTCCGCCCACTAATTTTACAAGGGTGTAGGCTGCATTATCAGGGTTAGTAAACGTGAAGCCCGGATAGGCAATCTGTGTAAAATACGAGATAGCGATGTACATAACAGCTGCGATGCAAACAATAAGAAAAATGGCTTTTGGAATTGTCTTTTCAGGTTGAATCGTTTCTTCCGCCATTGTTGTAACTGCATCAAATCCTAAAAAGCAAAAGCAAATGAGCGCAGCTCCAGAAAAAATAGTCGTAAACGGTACATCTGAAGCCAAAAAAGGATGAAGTGAAAAAAGCGTAGAAGAACTAGCTTGACCTGTTGCAATATCTTTGACGATAAATAAACAAAAAAAACTTATAAAGAGAATCTGAACTACAACGGAGATGCCGCTTATACGAGCTACAGATTTAATACCAACAATATTGACTAAAGCTAAGATAATGTTCATGAAAATGACCCATACGTATACAGGAATAGAAGGGAATTCCGTATGCATAAAAATACCAAATGTTAAAATAGCGATAATAGGGGAGAAAATATAGTCTAAAAGAAGTGCCCAGCCTACTAAAAAGCCAAGGCGAGGATGTATAGCTTTTTTCGTATACGTATAAGCAGATCCCGCTATCGGATATGCTTTTACCATTCGGCTATAGCTATATGCGGTAAAAAAGATAGCTAAAAAAGCGATTAAATAAGCAAGGACCATTTGCCCTCCAGCCGCATCGTAGGCTACTCCGTAAACTGTAAAGAAAATCATCGGAGTCATCCAGGCAAGACCCAAAAACACAATTTGATATACCTTTAGCGATTTACTTAACGCTGGTTGATTGTTCATATAAATCCCTTCTTTCCTCTATTTTATAGTAGTAAAAAAGAAAAGCCTGGGAGAATGATGTCATTCTCCCAGGCTTTTATCCCTCCGTGTATACGGAACCATTCCGTACGCTCTCTCTCGGACCAGCCTTTAACATGTGTTAAACGGAACCCTAGATCGCTTTTTTGTCTTCAACAGAGCGAAGACCTTTATAGGTAATGTAAGTAGTTCGAAGTATAAGCAGGATTATAGGAAGATGCAACTACTGTGTTAGATAGTTTAACAAACTTTTTGAAAAAGTAAACTTTTGTAAAAGGCGAACTATATATAATTTTATTAAAAAGATTATTCGTTTATAGTTGACTTACAGAAATACCTATAGTATATTTGTAGACAAGAAAAAGCTAAATACGGTTCACTCATATATGTTTGAGAATATGGCTCAGACGTTTCTACCTTATCACCGTAAATGATAGGACTATGAGTAAAAAGTGAATCTAGGTTCCCATTTTTACGTCAGTAGAAAGTTTGGTCCAAGCGATTCACATATTCATTTTTGAAAAGAAGTGGATATGACACCGAAGGGATAAAAGCCCAGGCGGGTAGGTTTTTGCTCATTGTATTTGAGAGACCTGCCTTTGTTTGGGCTTTTTCTTATGTGTCTATTTACAGTATGAGCGAGTGATGAAAATTTCTTGTTTGTATCTGCATTGCTTTCTGGGGAGAATAGCGATGCAAAGCATGAAATCACTCACTGAAGCTTTATCTGTAAGCCCTCATTTAACCATGGGAAGTACATTCTATCTATTTTCTAGCATTTTTTCTTTGATGAGCAGCGTGGGGACGCTGCTCCTTTTTTTGTTCTTGCTTTTTTCTCTGTAAATAAAGGTCTCTAAAGAGAAGGTGATTTGCGAAATTTGGCGAATTAATGCTTTAAACAATACATGATAGAGAAGATAAAGCGGTCTATGAAAAATGAAGAAGTTGAAAAATTGAGGAGGGAATTATGTTGCTTCACTTAATTAATGTTCGTTTGCCAATTATGCACGACCACGCTCTTTTTGAAGTGAAAATTTCAAATGGAATGTATACTTCTATCGTTTTACAAAACGGCTATCTTGAAGGTGACGAGTTTTTTCCGCTGCACGCGGCCGTGTTAGGAAAAGAAACGTCACTTGATGCACAGGGTCGTGTGCTATTACCAGGATTTGTAGATATGCATATGCATTTAGACAAAGCTCATTCGCTTCCTCAAGTGCCCAATATATCTGGAACTCTTCAAGAAGCCATTAAAAATTACAGCAGCAGCCTGCCGGCATTTCCAGAAGAAGAAATTAAGCAGCGAATGTTAAAAACTGCTTTGCAGGCATTAGCTAACGGTACGACTACGATTCGAACGCATATTGATTTTGACTGCAGCATGGAAGAAGATAGTTTATTTCGAAGTTTACAAGCGGCTGTCGAAGTGAGAGATGAATTAAGCCCGTATATGGACGTGCAGGTTGTTCCGCTATTCTCTAACCTAGACATTGATGATATGCATAAGATGAATAAAATTGAACGAGCATTCGACCTTGAAATTGATGCGATTGGAGGCTGTCCTCATTTAGCTAGAAATCCAGAAAAAGAGATTGATGCTCTATTTTCGCTGGCTCAAGCCTATAATAAACCTCTTGACTTACATGTGGATGAAAGCGATGATCCGTCTGTTGATACAATAATTAATATTGCTCACAGAACAATTGAATTAAATATGGAAGGAAAAGTGGTAGTGGGGCATCTTTGCTCGCTTGCAGGAATGACTGATGCAAAAGTGAAAGAAATCTTAAACCTTTTAAAACAGGCGAAAATTGGAGTTGTCACATTACCTGCTTCTAATTTATATTTACAGGGAAGAGAAGATAAAGGAATTGTAAGACGAGGCGTAACGCGTATTCGCGACATACAAAAAGCAGCGATTCCAATTGCTACTGCATCTGATAACGTGAACGACCCCTTTCATCCGTTTGGAAAAGCAGACTTGCTGCAAGTAGGGTTACTAACTGCCTATGCTGCACATATGGGAAGTCCGGATGATCAGCGGCAGTTGCTCCGAATGATTACAAGTATACCAGCCCGGCTGATTGGAAAAGAAAAGTATGGAGTGGAAGAAGGAAACGAAGCAAACTTTGTTCTATTAAATGTGCAGTCTGTACAGGAAATATGGACTGAACTTCCCGAAACTCGCTTTGTTTTCAACAAGCATCGCTGGCTTAGCGTAAAAGAGACGCATCAGCGGCTCGCTGATACGAACTTGACCAATCTTTGGCAGGAAAACCAAATTTTAATTGGTTAAAAACGAGGTTGAGACATAACTATATCAATTTAATCTAAAGACGAACAAATGGTATAAATCATCTAATAGATATCACTACTTGTTACACCGCTGTTGATTTCCGTTCAAGACTTCGCTTTCCGCGGGCGGCCGGTGAGCCTCCTCGTMGCTTGCACTCCTGCGGGGTCTCACCTATTTCGCTTTTCCCGCAGGAGTCTGCGTCTTGCCCTCCAAWCAACWGCTAGAAGCAATTATATACAYGAAWCCTACGTGCACCATCCTAATGAAAAGATCCGAACGAGTTGGATTCTCCATCAAAAATCCACTTCGTTCGGAACTTCCTTCAACGAATATACTCTTGTCTGTGCCTCATCTCTATAAATGTTTTGTTTAGCTCTGGCTTCCCAAAGTGGAACGTGATTGTACTTTTGCCACTCGAATACCTTTGTTTAAGCGTATTGTACTAAGTTTTAACATCAGAAAAGCAATGCCTATTGAAAAGATAATTATAAGAGCAATGCCTATTAGATAAGTTATAGTGGGATGTGCCATTTTAAATGAAAGTAATTCAGAAACTAGACCAGCTATGAAACCAATGAATCCACTTCCTGCAAGTTCGTCTGCAAATACTTTAAATGAAGAAGGGAGGTTTAGTAAAGCAAATGGAATAAGGGCAATAAATAAATACACATAGGCTAAAATTGCTAAGAGAATCGACACACCAAATGTAAGACGGTTCTGAGGGTTGTTAGGGTTGTTAGGGTTGTGCTTAGCACCAATGGTACCTAACCAAATTCCCATACTGCTAATCCCAATAGTTAAATTCCTTTTAGCAAAATACCACTGATTATTTGCACAGCAGACCAATGAATGAACAAGCCTAAAACAATTTCAATAGTTGATAGCAGGATGAAAGGGAGCAGCCAGCTAATCCACAGCTTACCTAGTGCAAGTTGCCAACTGGAAATCGGCAGACTTTTTATAAGTGATGCTGTCTCTGCTTCACGTGCAATTGAAGAAGCAGACATTGACCCATTAAAGAGAGCGTAAAAAAATAAAAAGAAAACTTGTACACCGAGCCATACATTATCTTTATAAGAAATAATATTCTCTAAAGTAGCTCCACTTTTTAAAAAGCCAATGGTAGGAAATATCAGAAAGAATACAAAAGGCATAAAAACGAGCCATTCTCGCAAATCTCTTTTTATATTTTTCCAATCTGTCAACCCAATAACCATAACTGGATGGTGAACTCGATATTTTTTGCTAGATGAAATTTTAGCTCTTTTTTTGGCTTTTCCTTCACTTAAACGAACCCATCCAGTTCTAAATCCTTTTTCTACTAAAAAAGAAGATAAAAGCACACTAAGAAAAGCCAAACCCATAATACTTAATGCGGGTAAAAAAGCATGAACAGATCCTTTAGCACTTGAGGTTATTGCTGTGCTCGCCCAGTAAAAAGGTGTCCAGTTAGGAAATAAGGGAAGGGCTGTTATTGCTTTTTCAAAAGGTGCTCCATTAGAGCTGAAATTGGGAAGTTGAAATAATACATATACAATAACACCTGATAAAGCACTCATGGCTGTCATAAGCTCGTTTGCTCTTTGTGCAGGAATAAGTTGAACCAACAGGAGATTAAGTAAATAACAAATAGAAAGGCCTATCACGGCTGTACTTAATAAAACGGCTAAGGAAATAATAAAGAATAAAAAATGAGCGTGAACTCGAATACCGTAGACGATCAACGGTATATAAAATAGAAAAAACATAATTAATGGTGTAGAAAGGAAACTCTTAATATATTTCACCCAAAAAAGCTGTTTTGTTGGAATGGGCATTGTAAATAAAAAGGATAAATCTAAAGAGGAATACAAGTTTTTAAATACCTGCGGGATTCCCATTAAGACAAGCATGCCCATTAATAGTAAACAGCTATAAGAAAATAAGCTGCTCACCGTCTCAAAAGAGAGAGAGGGTGCCACGCTCCATACGCCTTTTGACAGAAAATACACAATAAGAGCAATAAATAAAGTAGAAAATCCAATCGTGGCGTAAGCTTGTTTTTTAGAAGATTTAACATGGTTAAGAAGTAGTTTTCCTTCTGTTTGGAGCAAGAGTTTCATCATTGATTTTCACCAGCTTTTGCAAGTTCTTCTATAATGTTTTGCTGCTCTTCATTTCCTGTTAAATCGAGGAAGATGTCTTCAAGACTGGACTGATTATTGTTCGCTTGCTCTCTAAGCTCTTTCATAGAACCTAAAGCAATAACTTCTCCATCTAAAATAATGCCAATTCGATCACAAAGCTGTTCAGCAATTTCTAAAATATGAGTAGTGATAAAGACCGTTACGCCATTATCGCAAAGCCTACGTAATAGATTCTTTAGCGTTCGTGCACTTTTGGGGTCAAGTCCTACAGTTGGTTCGTCCAAAAAAATAATTTCAGGGTTATGTAAAAGCGCTCCGCATAAGGCGATTTTTTGTTTCATGCCGTGTGAGTAGCCTTCAATGAGTTCATGTGCTCGTTCTTCTAGCTGAAAAAGATGTAACCATTTAGTGGAGCGTTTCTCGAATTCGTCAGCAGATAATTTAAAAATCGAGGCGACAAACTGTAAGTATTCCATGCCGGTGAGTTTTAAGTAAAGTGTAGGTTGATCAGGAACGTAGGCGATTTTTTGTTTTGCTTCAACAGGGGACTCCCACACATTAATTCCGCACACATTAATAGAGCCGGAAGAAGGTTCTAATAGTCCTGTCATCATTTTAATAGTCGTTGTTTTTCCTGCACCGTTAGGGCCTAAAAAGCCGAATAGTTCGCCAGTTTCTACGGTTAAATTAATGTTTTTTACCGCTTTGTACGAACCGTAACTTTTAGATACATTTAATAGTGAAATAGAGTGCATCTTTATCCTCCTCATTTGTTTTTCTACTATCATATACGACTGAAAAAGGATAAAGTTTCATAAAATGTAATAAAAAATCCAAAAAAGAGCATAAAAAGAAGCTGTCACATTAGTGACAGCTTCTTAATCAATTATTTTTGAACGTTAGCAGCTTGTGGTCCACGAGCTCCATCTTCGATTTCAAATGTAACTTCTTGACCTTCTTCAAGTGATTTGAAACCGTCGCCTTGGATAGCTGAGAAGTGTACGAATACGTCGTCTTGTCCTTCTACTTCGATGAATCCAAAACCTTTTTCTGCATTAAACCATTTTACTTTACCTTGTACCATTGTAGTACCTCCTGTGTGGAAAATCCACGAATATATTACTATCTCTGCTCAATTTCAATAAGAATCACTTTAAAGAAAGTCTTTCTATTTGTTAACACCGAACAAGAAATAATATACCTAGTATAACACTTTTTTATAAAAAAGAAACCTTTTTTCATAAAAAAGTACTCTGAGATAAAAATAAGTTGAAAATATGGATATATTTTGAAATGGTAAATAAGCTATTGTTTTATGGATCTTTAGCAACTTCTAAAATCTTTTATCTCGTAAAAAAAATGAATATCGAGGTTGACAAATTGAGTGAATTGTAACTATAATGGTTACAACGAGCTAAGAAGAATTAGTAGTTCTATAAAAAAGCTCAAATTTTTTTGTGTTTTATGTAACCATAGTGGTTACAACGAAAATAAAAGGAGAGAATAAAAATGAAAATTGGTGTTATTGGAGCAACAGGAAAAGCAGGTCAATTAATTATGGAAGAAGCAAAACAGAGAGGACATGAAGTAACAGCCATTGTTCGAAATGCTTCTAAACTAAAAAATCAAACAAACGTAATGGAAAAAGATATTTTTGCCATCACTTCAAAAGATATTGAACAGTTTGATGCTGTGGTAGATGCATTTAATGCACCTCCTGGAAGCGAACAGCTTCACGTTGAGTCTATACAATCACTTATTAAAGTATTTCAAGGTGTGCAAACGCGACTCGCAGTAGTGGGCGGAGCGGGAAGTTTATTTGTAGATGCAGAAAAAACAGCGCCTTTAATGAGCACAGAAGGTTTTCCAGCAGCTTATTATCCAACTGCTTCAAACATGGGCAAAGGTTTAAAAGAACTTGAAAAGTCGACTATAAATTGGACTTATTTAAGCCCGGCAGCCTTTTTTGATGCAGAAGGTGCTCGCACGGGAGCCTATCAATTAGGAAAAGATCATGTGATCACAAATAGTCAAAATGAAAGCTATATTAGCTATGCGGATTATGCGATTGCTTTAATAGATGAGTTAGAGAATAAAAACCATGTGAATGAACGCTTTGCTGTAGTGGGTGAAAAAGCATAAGCTTACGTTTGAGTCATATTGAAAAACAGCTTGCATTTGATGTGAGCTGTTTTTTTATGGAACAAAATAAATATAAAGCAATGGAAAATGGTATAGATTTTTTATTATTTCTTCGTTTTTCTTTTTAAAAACGATACAATACAACATAGATGATAAAAAGGAGATGAAAAGATGATTCGTTTTGGTGTAATAGGAACAAACTGGATAACAGATCGACTGTTAGAATCAGCTCAGTATGTAGAGGACTTTCAGCTGGCAGCTGTTTATTCTCGAACGATTGAAAAAGCAGAAGAATTTGCAGGTAAATATGATATTCCTCATATATTTACTGATTTAGAGGAAATGGCGGCGAGTGCTGAAATTGATGCAGTGTATATTGCTACTCCAAATGCTTATCATGCGGAACAAGCTATCTTATTTTTGAAAAATAACAAGCATGTATTGTGTGAAAAACCGCTCGCAGCCAATGCAACAGAAGTAACTCGCATGATTCAAGTAGCCAAAAATCACAAGGTGTTACTAATGGAAGCGATGAAATCAACCCTTCTTCCTAACTTCAAAGTGATTCAAGAGAACTTACATAAAATTGGTCCAATTCGGAAATACGTTGCATCTTACTGTCAGTATTCTTCTCGTTACGATAAATATAAAGAAGGTATCGTGCTTAATGCCTTTAAGCCAGAGCTTGCAAACGGTTCACTGATGGATTTAGGTGTATATTGTCTTTATCCTCTGATTACGTTGTTTGGAGGGCCTCATAAAATAAAGGCAACGGCGTTTATGCTAGAATCTGGAGTAGATGGAGAAGGGTCAGTTGCTTTAGAGTACGAAGATCGTGACGCGGTCATCATGTATTCTAAAATTACAAATTCGCATTTGCCAAGTGAAATTCAAGGAGAAAAAGGCAGTATGATTATTGACAAAATACATACCGCTGAAAAAGTAGAAATTCGGTACAATGACGGACGGGTAGAAGAGTTAACGGTCGATCAGCCTTATCCTGCTATGTACTATGAAATAAATGAATTCGTAGAGCTGTTAAAGCAAGGAAAGATGGAATCGGAYACAAATTCTTATGAGAATTCATATTTAACAATGCATGTGATGGATAAAGTGCGAGAGCAAATCGGTCTTGTATATCCAAATGATAATAAATAAATAAATAACAGAGGCTGGGCAAAAGTAGTTTAGTTGAAGAAAGATCCGAACGAGTTTGATTCTTGATGGAGAATCAAGCTCGTTCGGATTTTTTTATTGATAGGGTAAAAGTAGGTTTCATGTATGAAGTTGCTTCTAGCTGTTGCACGAAAATCAACAGCGGTGTAACCCATCATCCATACTAGATCATTTTCTAATTTGTTCGTCTMTAAATTGGATTGAGATAGTTATGTCTCATTCTCTTTTATTGTCGCTATAAAGAACATAATTGAGATTCGAAATCTTGCTTCGGCACATTTTAAAAGCAAATATGTTGAAACAAGGGAAGTTTTTTAGTATCTTCTATCTTTATCTATCCCTGCATACATAGGATTAATCAAAGGAAAGAATAAAAAGAGTGGAAAATATTCGATAATCAATCCTAGATTAAAATGATTATAAAAAAGTATTGACTATAATAATAGCTCGTGTATAATAAAGAATGTAATCAATAGTCATTACTAGTTTATAATGATACTAATAATCGTTATCAAACAGAAGCTGTCATTGATTGCATTAAAAATAATACATACAAGCATAAGCTTGTGAAA
>NZ_JBFULJ010000041.1:0-19138 GCF_056400385.1 Priestia sp. P5_B4 | reverse complement strand
TGGTTGCACGCAGCACAGGATCTCTTAACAACTGATTGACAGCACTAGCAATCTCTTCGTAATCATGCGAGTCCACACAAAGTCCTATATGCTCGCCTTCTACTACTTTTTTAATCTCTGGAAAATCGCATGCTACCACCGGCACATCGCTCATGATATATTCAAATAATTTATTTGAAGAAGCTGAGTAATGATTGAAACAAACATTATTTAATACTTGAAAACCTAAGTACGCATTTTTTGTATACTTCGGTAAATCTTGCAGCGGTACTTTCGGAATGAATTTCACTTTATCTTCTAATTTCATTTCCGCTACCATACGCTCTAGCTCTGGTTTAATACGTCCATCTCCAATAAAGACTAGTGTCCCCTCTTTAAATAGCGGCGCTGCTTGAACAAGCTTTTCAAGGCCTCTTCCCGTTTGAATACCACCTTGATACAACAGAATCTTTTCGTTTTCAGGAAGCCCTAAACGTTCATGTAAGTCAATTGTTTCTTGATGACGCTTTTTGGGTTGAAATGGATAGTTGTAGACGACGTTCGGATAAAAACCATATAAATCTTCATTGTATTTGGCACGTGTATGATTTTCTACAATCATAGAGTCAATCTTATTGATAAAGAAAGATTCCATTTTTGCATATACGCCGCTGTCATAACCCGTTCGACTCGTTTGTACCTCATGAGAATCATACACAAGATACTTGCGCTTCAGCCGAAGCTTTGAACAGATGAATCCTTGAGGAAGCGTATTTAAATCATTCGAATGATAAATATCATAATTCTTCTTCCTGCCTTTTAAAATCATCCTTAAGATAATACTTCCTCTTACCCAGACCACTTGCAGCTTCGTTTTTAATAACAGAGCAGCTACAATTGTAACAGGAAGGACTACGTAAGGAGCTACGTACGCTGCTCCTAACCACAGCAAAAAAGCGATCAGAGCGAGCACTTTATATTTTAGAAGTGCACGATACGCTTTTTTCATAAATAGTAGAGAAGACGGATAGCGCTTCACGCGATGAACATGAAAATGTTCATTTACTTCTTCGTATTGTTTTAAATCTGAATTCTTCGGATCATGAATACAGATCAAATCAACAGAGTAGCCATTTTCAGATAGAGCAGTGCACTCACGTAGTACACGCGCATCATTTGTAAAATGATTCCATACAAACATACAGACATTTTTTCTCATAATACTTCAACCTTATCAACTGATTCTGACTGTTCTACTTGCAGAGGTTCAGAACCTTTATTCTCAATCAACTGTAATAACACTTGTATATTTTTCTCCCAATAGAAATGCTTTTTTACATAATTCAAGCTGTTGCGAGACATTTCACTGCGCTTAGAAGGATGCTGATACAAATGTAAAATATGTCTTAGCATTTCATCTGCTGTATTCGTACCCGACACAATTCCAGCTTCGTGTGATAAAATAATCTCTTTTGCATAACCAGAAACAGATGCAACAATTGGAATTCCACATGTCATATAATCGATAATCTTACCAGGCAGGACCGTTTCAAACACTTGCTTTCCGTTTAATGTAACAAGACCAATATGGTGCTCTGAAATAATATGTAAACATTTTTGACGAGTTGTAGGCTTAATAAATTGAACATTCGTTAACTTATTCTCTTTCGCAAACCGAACAAATTCTTTCTTTTTAAACCCATACCCCATAACCGTCAATTCAATATTATACTCATGCAATTCTTTTGCAAGATCCATTAGAACCGTTACATCTTGCGCTAACCCAATATTACCTGCATACATCACTTTAAACGTATCGCTTCCAGACTCAACCATGGAAATTTCAGTCCCATTAGCAGCATTGGGCATAAAATGAATTTTGCTTGATGGAATTGAATATTTCTCTGTCATAAAGTGAATAAATCCTTGGCTATTGACAATAATGTGATTGGCTTTTACATACAGTACTTTCTCAAGCCAGCTGAAAACAGAAATGACAATTGGATAGTTGAATACGCCTACGCCTTTTAATGACTCCGGCCACAGATCCCGAATGTCCAATATAAGAGGTCTCCGGTAACGATACTTTGCAAGCAATCCAACTACTGCAATAAAAATAGGTGGCRATGTAACAAAAATCACATCGTACTTTTTTCTGTCAGTTAAAATGAAGAACATCATTTTAAAAGCAATCTCTAAATAATACATTAAGCGATTGATAATACTTCTAGAATACTTGCGATTTTTCACACCGATGCGCGTTACATCATTTTCTTCATCAATTGAATGATCATCCCAAAACTGTTCATCATCATATATCTTTTTATTTGGATATGTAGGCTCAGTCGTCAGTACATTTACGTCATAATTTTCATCTTTTAAGAGTTTGTATATATTTTTTATACGATTTCCTGCACTACCGATTTCAGGATAAAAATGTTGAGAAATCACAAGTACCCTTTTTGTCAAAACAACTTCACTCCAATACAATTTCACTAGCTCACCAAGTGAACTAGTGAAATATCAATTAAGCTTTTACGTTTTCTCTCTGTAATAGCTCATCCATAAATGTAAGTAAATCTTCACGTAAATCTTCATGCTGAAGAGCAAATTCTAACGATGTTTGAATGAAACCTAGCTTTTCACCGACATCGTAGCGCTTGCCTTCAAAGTCGTAAGCAAATACACGCTGAATCTCGTTAAGCTTTTGAATCGCATCCGTTAATTGGATCTCTCCACCTGCGCCTACTTCCTGCTGTTCTAAAAACTTGAAGATTTCAGGTGTGAAGATATAGCGTCCCATAATGGCTAGATTAGAAGGTGCTGTTCCTAATGCTGGCTTTTCAACAAATGTATCCACTTGATAACGGCGGCCATTGCTTGAAATAGGATCTACAATTCCGTAACGATTCGTTTCGTTTTCTGGAACCGTCTGCACACCAATCACAGAAGATAACGTTTCGTCATACTGATTCATTAACTGACGCAAGCAAGGCGTTTCTGCTTGGACAATATCGTCTCCTAGCAGTACAGCAAACGGCTCATCTCCAATAAATTTACGTGCGCACCAAACCGCATGTCCTAATCCTTTTGGCTCTTTTTGACGGATGTAGTGAATTTCTACATTTGCTGATTGACGCACTTTTTCCAAAAGCTCGAACTTTTCCTTTTCTACAAGGTTTTGTTCTAATTCGGGTGCGTTATCGAAATGATCTTCAATCGCACGCTTTCCTTTACCCGTTACAATAATAATGTCTTCAATACCAGACTCAATTGCTTCTTCGATAATGTATTGAATGGTCGGTTTGTCTACAATTGGAAGCATTTCTTTTGGCATTGCTTTTGTTGCGGGTAAGAAACGTGTACCTAATCCAGCAGCTGGAATAATTGCTTTTTTCACTTTTGACATGATTAAACTTCCCCCATCTACTAATTACTTATTTTGAGCGCTGAAATATTCGCTAATCGCATCAGCGATACGTTTTGAAGCAAAGCCGTCACCGTACGGATTCGACGCTTTAGACATACGTGCATATTCTTCTTCATTTGTTAGAAGCTCTTTAGCAAGTGAATAAATGGTTTCTTCTTCTACACCTGCAAGCTTTAACGTTCCAGCTTCAATGCCTTCAGGACGTTCGGTTGTATCACGAAGTACTAATACCGGCACACCTAATGAAGGAGCTTCTTCTTGCACGCCGCCTGAATCCGTTAAAATGATATGAGCACGCGAAGCGAAATTATGGAAATCTACTACTTCTAGAGGTTCAATTAATTGAATGCGAGGATCATTTCCTAATACTTCATCTGCCAATTCACGAACAACAGGATTTAAATGTACAGGGTAGACTACTTGTACGTCATCATGTTCCTCTACAATTCGTTTGATCGCACGGAACATATTGCGCATTGGTTCACCAAGATTTTCACGGCGGTGAGCGGTTAACAGAATTAAACGGTCATCCCCTACACGATCTAATACCGGATGAGAATATTCTTCTAACACAGTTGTTTTTAGTGCATCGATTGCTGTGTTTCCTGTAATAAACAACGTTTCTTCTTTTTTGTTTTCTTGCAGCAAGTTATGCGCAGATTTGGTAGTAGGAGCAAAATGAAGGTCCGCTAATACACCTGTTAACTGGCGGTTCATTTCTTCCGGGTACGGAGAATATTTATTCCATGTACGAAGACCCGCTTCTACATGGCCTACTTTGATTTGATTATAAAAAGCCGCAAGACCTGCGATGAAGGTTGTTGTTGTATCGCCGTGAACAAGTACGATGTCAGGCTGAACTTCTTTCATGACTTGATCTAGTCCTTGAAGTCCACGTGTTGTGACATCCATAAGCGTTTGACGGTCTTTCATAATGTTCAAGTCGTGATCCGGTGTAATATCAAACACACGCAGCACTTGGTCTAGCATTTCACGATGCTGAGCTGTTACTGTTACGATAGATTCAAATTCTTCTGAACGTTTGTTTAATTCTAATACAAGAGGAGCCATTTTAATAGCCTCTGGACGTGTTCCAAAAATCGTCATTACTTTAATACGGTTTTTCATAGAGTCACCTGATTTCATGTAAGTATGTATGTATAAGAAATACTAGCTTCTAGTTTACTAGAAGCTTAGTTATTTCGCTTATAAAATTCCTGCTCTTTTTTGTCAATCGCTTCCATCAAATACCTTTTTAAAACAAGAAGCTGATCATAAGAAGCGTCTTGTCTAATGTACCGGACGGTCTTTTTTACTGTTTTAGGTAATGTATCAAAAGTTTTCATTTCTCTCACCTATCCGACTTCTAAAAAATCCCTAAAATTTTTTTCCTCTTTACTCTTTCTGGAGGTTCTTTAAAACACATTTGCCCTTTTATGACGTACTCAGCATTCTCTAAAAAAGCGTAAATCACTTCTGTTCCATTTTCTTTTTCAATGCTATCCAAAGCTTCCTGCATATGAAAAGAACGTCCATCGAGATTATGTGCATCCGATGAAACAAAATGAACAAGATGAGCGTCTATTAACTGATGGGAAAACTTCTTTATTTTTTTTCCGAATCGTCCCGCTACACTAGAAGCCGTTACTTGAGCCAATGCACCTTTACTGATTAAATTATAAAGAAGCTCTGGCTCTTCTATCAATCGACTGTTTCGTTCGGGATGAACAATAATGGGAACAATTCCTTTAGACTGAATATCAAATAAAAGTCGCTCGGTGTAGTAAGGGACTTGACTAGAAGGCAATTCTATAAATATATATTTGCCAGTATCATTTAAAGTTAATATTTTGGAATCTTGATAATCTTCCAAAATTTCGCCATAAATTCTATTTTCCTGACCTGGTAATACGGTCAAAGGGATGTCTTCTTTAACGAGTAATTCATTTAGGTCGTTCACTTTTTTTACAATAAGGTCTTTCTCATTTACATATCGGCCGTTTTGATGATGGGGTGTGGCCACAATTTGGGTAATTCCTTCTGAAACAGCTTTTCTAGCCATCGCTACGCTCATTTCATCACTTTGAGAACCATCATCAATATTAGCTAAAATATGACAATGTAAGTCAATCATCAACTTTCACCCTATCCTTCTTAAGACCTAATAAAAGCAATACTTATGTTAGCATATTATGACATGTATTTCTATGTCTTTTTTTGTCGAATTTCCCTCTTCAGAGTCTATTGTCATTTTTTTAGAATATTATAAACAAATCTATCTATTTCAATCTACCTACTTTTTAAGGCTTTAAAAGCGCTTTTTAAGCCTGTTTAGACTACATTTTAACAACAAGGTTAAAAGTAACTCTTTGATTCAACGTTTTAATTTACCATAAAATACTTATGTCTTTTTACATATTTTCACCTGAGAAACTATATCTTTTCTCCTTATTATGAATAAATCTGATAGTACTTATTGACATATCTTATTCAACTGCTCAATGAATGCCTTATAATATTTTTCCTCGTAATGAAATGGAGAAAGCCCCCACTTGTTAGATTCATCAGCATGATACTGATCATTTAAATCGATTACGTGAATGCCTGGAAAATTCTCTTGGAAGAATTCATAGTAACCATCTATTTTGTCGTTGTTCCGCTTGATCCAGTAATGTTCTTTAAACGTTTGTTCTTCTCCATTTTTGTCAATGTAAGAATATCGCCAAAGCGCTTTGTGCAGTATGATTTGTTCAGGATTAAACCTGCTTTTTAAATCTGCAATCAGCTGCAAAGCACTTTTTTTCCACAGTTCGTTGATTTCTTCTTTAGTTAATTCACTTTCCTCATATTGGATCTGTTCGTTTACATTTGAATGAACAAATTCATTAGAGCGCGTTACATAACTGCCGTTTCTCTCAAGCACTTCCATTCGTTCATCAATAAAATCAATTAGGAGATAATCAGCTTTAGTTTCTTTTATATAACGTGGAAAATATTTGATAAGATCATAATAGACCATTTTTTTTTGAAAATTTGAAGCTAACTGAATGTCTGCTTTTTTAATCTTTACTTTAGTTGAACAGAGACTAATAAGAGAAGAACGGGCAAAATACATTTCCAACGAATACTGACTGCTTTCTGTGAACTCTAGAGCATCTCTAGTCACACAGCTTCCTAAAATAACAATTTTCTTCGTAATAATCCCCTCTTTATCAATACATGATTTCAGCTAATTCTTGATCAATGATTTTATCAATACTGCACTGTTCTCTCATACGCTGAGCTGCGTTTGCTGACTTTCTCGTAAACTCTTTTGGATGATGATAGAGATAATCAATACTTTCAGCAAGTCCTTCAGCATCTTCTCGTGCTGCTAAGAATCCACAATCGTCATTCACAAACTCAGGAATGGCAGTGACACCGTTCGTTATCGGAATTAATCCACTTGACATCGATTCACACATAGAAACACCTTGCGCATCCAAACGAGTTGGACATAGAAATAAACCATGTTCTTTATGAATATTTGCTATTTCTCCTTGAGGAAGAAAGTGGTTATGAATATGAACATTGCTAAAAGAACGAACAGGTTCTAAGATTTCGTCAAACAATGCTCCTTGACCGTAAATATTAAACTCTAACTCATCAAAATAAGGTTTTGTGGATAAGCTTAAAATAGCCTTCACTGAAAGGTCGTTTGCATATTTATGAGATGCAAATGGTCGAATGCTTAGTATTTTTTTACGCTGCTCGGGATCTTTTTTCACATAATTAAATAGCTGATCATCTACTACGTTATGAATGATAGAATAGTTTTTAACAAATGCGTTTGTATCACTTTCTGCAACTGCCTCTTTGAACCATTTTGAAACAAAGATGAATTTAATATTTAATGCCGTACTCTCATAGATAGATTTCATAAAATCTGTTCGTTTTTTATTCTCTTTAATAGAAGCAAGTGCTTTTTCCAGACTGCTTGAATCATTGGTAAAGTTAAACCATCTTCTATACCATTTCTCTGTTTCCACTCCATGAATCCAAACAAGAATCGGCGTCTGTTTTACATGGCTGGCTTCAATTGCTTCCATCATATCCTCATTCACAAAATGAATTAAAATTTTCTTATACTTTTTTTTATTTAATACCTTAGTTAACTCTTTTTGGCCACCTGTTAAGACAGAAATATTTTCGAAATTATAATAGCCTAATGCTTTTTCTTTTATGCTTAATCTGAATACATCCACATTCAAATTGTGCTKTTCATATAATTCCGCTCTTCTATGAACAAACATATTTCGATAGAGGTTATTTTTTTCAGGATAAACGTTCGTTAAAACAAGATATTCTGCTTCTTGATTACTACGATAAATAGCTTGCTCCACTTCCACTAGCTCTGCTTCAAAAGCAGACAGGCTGATTTCTCTAATTTTTGCTTGTCCGCTTCCGCTTACACGTAATTTTACTTTTGCTTTTTCCGTACCTTCAGGAAACGTAATCGTTTTACTAATATCCAACCCAACTTGCTCAGTTAATACACTTTTCCCATTGACTAGACCTGATACAATAAGCTGAACATCCAAGCTATCTGACGTATCTCCTTGAATAGTAGCGATATACGTATTGTCAGCACGAACGTCCACTTCTAAATCTTCACCATAAGAAATAAATGTATAACTAGCCTCTTCCTTTACTTTTTGTACATTAATAATCAACTCTTGCGCTATACGTTTTGAATCAAACGTATAGCTATTTTGTTTGCCGTACACCCACTGATCTTCAAATTTCAGAACCTCGGTAGGTGTTAAAGAAAATGTCTTCATTATATAACTCCCGTCTTAAATATTCACCAAGTCATTTAATTGCTTTTTAGCCTGTTTAGAAACTTTTTTGAGATTTCGAACAAAGTTATAACTATCTATAGAAAAAAGTCGGTATCCTTTTGCAAATAGAAAATCAACTGAACCTTTCAAACGGAAAAGCTCTACTAATTCATTCATACTTACTTCACGTAAAACCTCTGATTTTAGCATACAAGAATCAATATTTAACTCACTTGTGTAGACATGTCTCTTATCTGCGTATGATAATGTAAACTGCTGATTTTCAAACGTATAATAGCTTCCTTTTCCGATAGCTTCACTCGTTGTGTATTTTGTRGCTAATGCTAAATCCATTAAATAATGTTCTCCGTAAAAGTTAGAGGAATCAAAGTAAGCAACATAGCCTGTCTTGTCTTGAAGCGATAACTGCTTAAATTCATCTTCTGTTACACAAACAGCATTCATTTTCTCTAAATCTGCTTTCAGCTGTTCGTAAGCGAAAGGCTTTGTTTGAATAAACGTTAGCTTTTTGTAATCATATGACTGCTCGGCAAACATATCTAAAACGCGTCTCATCTCACTGCTATTTTCTACTAAGCTATATACATGAATCATGACAGACGTCGCTTCTAAGTCAAAGCCGGCTTGATTGAACACATACTCTAAGCGATTCTCATAGGTATGGTGCTGCAGTACGTTTCGTAAACCTTGATGCGCTCGGCGTCTGTAATAAGCCTCATTATGTAACAGCTTGTCAAATTCTTTTTCAAACTCCTGCTCCGTCGTTCCCATAAACACGATATCATTAAAAATATTTTCAATTCCCGTTGAATAAGTACTTACAACCGGTGTATTGGAAGCTAAGCATTCAAATACACGTCGTGAAAACATCGTTGGTGAATCAACGACACTATTTACATTCAAAGCAACCTTATAGCCTTTATACGCTTTGTCAATTTCAGACGGCTTTAAGCTGTTTGTTGTATACTGTCGCAAGTGCTCTGGAAAATAAAATTCAATTAAATTCTTTCCGTAATTTCTGTCATAGATTGTTAAATTATAATGTGCAGCCGATTCTAACAGCATATTCATATCTCTTTGACGCTCGAGATATTTAACAGCGTAATAAGAACCTGCAAAACTAATTCCATTTTCACGTTTATATAACTCCACCGGATTATGGATAGAAGGCTGAGCTGCGAATGGAAGAGCAGCTACGTTCTTATGGTTAGCTCTCTTTTGATAATTCTCCACTGAATTTTGATCCGTTGTAAAAATATAATCAAAATGCTTTGCGATATCTACGAATGCGTTAAAATGAACAGGGTCTTCTTTATTCCAGAAAATTGTTGGAATTTCGTTTTCTTTACACCAATTAATGAGTTCAAAAAGATCTAAATTACTTTTACCGTTCCCTTTCGCTACTTTCCTCGTCCATCTTCCTCCGTTGCCGTGCCATGCAGATTCTACAAAAAGAGCGTGAGGTCGGTTAATCGTAAACTGTGCTTTCCAATCATCTGGTCCAAACGTAATCAAGTCACATTCCGGCTTCAAGCACTGCATCGTGAAATCATCACAAATCACGGCTAATTTCACATCTTTTAATTTCTTAGGGGTATCAAAGCCTAGCTGACGAAGATGTGTATGAGACAAGAAGTTGTTTTCTCGCTTTCTCTTAATCTCAATTTCTTCAACCTGTGCAAAACCTTTGCCAAAAAATTTAACCGCAAGACGACAAGACACAACCGAAGAATCGAGCTGAATCGACTTTGTTTCATTTAAGTTTAATACTTCGACTTGCTCTTTTGTTCCTTTTTCGGCGTAGAAAATAAGGAAAAAGTGAACGCCTGCTGTATCTTGCTTATTTCCTTTTACCGTTGCTTCATATCGGTATTCAGAATTAACTTCTATTGGAAACTTCATTGACTTTTGGCTGAAATTAATATTTTGTTCCCTGTACGAAATATACTGATACTCATCTTCTTCAAAATCAAAATCCGCATGAATACCGTTAGGAGAAAACGTAACTTTTGCTGTATTTTTTGCTTTAGGAACAAACCACTTTTCATTAAACATTTCATTAGAATTAATAACATGCTGCCACTTGTATTCTTCTAAGTTAATCGGTTCTTTTTTAGGCTGTACAGAAGGCGAAACCGTCTCTAAAATTTTATTTAATTCAACAAATTGAACTTGTTGAATAACAGAACTTCCTTTTCCGATAAAACGAATGGCTATCCGAAATGAATCGGCGTCTTTTTCTGTTTCAATCGTTTGGCTGCGATTCAAATGAACCGACTGGATATTCACTTTCTTTTGATTTTTGTATGAAATCACAAATAAATCGATTTTCACATGCTCATCTGTGAGCCCGTTAAAATTAACAAGGTATTTTTGATCAGGCTCTAATTGACAGTCATACATTGGACCTGTACTAAAGTTAGTATTCTCTTCTAAATACGCAATATAAAAAGAATCTCTCTTACTCATAGTATGATCTACATACAGTGAGTTCGCTTCATTTGCTACTGTTACATTTTCCGTATGTATGCTCCAATTTTCTTTATTCAAACTAAGGATATCTTTTGGATAGCTGTGTTTGGCTTTTAATAAGAAGTCCAAACTTTTCATTTCTACTCTATACTGGTTATATAAAGGCAAAAAACGATTACTCATGTGTTCCTCCACTCATACTCATTAAATAGACTTTGCTATTCATTCGTTTTTACTTATTTTTCATTTTCCAATATGAAACCGTAATTTTTCCCAACGTCGAGTTTTCTAAACTATATACGCGCTGCTCTAATTTTTCTTTTTCATCTTGAAGCTCGGCTACTTGATTATTCATTTGCTTCTTTTCTTGCTTCATTTCATTGATTTGTGCGTTAGCACTTGTTAACTGCTTTCTTAACGACTCTAATTCACGTTCCGTATTCTTATTAGCAGCTTCTAACGTATGAACTTCTGTCTTCAAGCGCTCTTTTTCTTTTTTCATCACTTTCATTTCTTCGTTTTGCTGCTGAATATCTTTTACTAGTAATTCATTTTGTTTCAAGGCTTCTTGCTTCGCCTGTGTTAGCAACGTCACTTCCTTAGCGAGTGCTGTTCGTTCATTTAATGCCTTTTCATTTTCAGCTGTTAGTGCTGCCACTTCTTTCATCACGTTCTGTTTCTCTTCATTAACGGAAGCAAGCTTATGATTTAGTTGCTGTTTTTCTTCACTAACTGCTGCTAACTTATGGTTCATTTGCTGATTTTCTTTTTGTAATTGCACCGCTCGCTGCTGTTCTTTTTTCTCATTTTCTTTTAACACTGTGATAAGTTTATCCGTTTCTTTTTTCATCGCATGCAAATGCTTTAAATCAGCTGCTGCTTTGTCATATTTCTGTTTGTACAGAGAATCATGATTTAAGTGCATCAGTAATCCTTTATTTTTTTCAGAGAACAAGTCTTCTTGGTTTTTCATATCGTTCAAAATAAATTCAAGGATTTCTGTGAACTCCTGCTCTAATGCTTCTTTTTCGTTAATTAACTTATTAATAATAAGATCTTTTTCTTCATCCCTATGTAAATAAGCTGCTGAATGGTCAGCTTCTTTTGCTTTATTCATTGTCTTGGTGGACATGTTGAATAACTCCTCCTCTATTAGCCAGTAAACATCATAGAAAATAATAGTTTTTCTTCTAATTATCTACAAATATACTACGTAGATTTTATCACGAAACGTGAAGGCTATAAATATATTTTACTAATAAACCTTTTGTTTGTGGTTCAAAACACCTACACTCTATAAAAATAAACGCAAAAAAAGCGCCTCCCTAGTTCGAACTAGAGAGGCGCTGGTTACTAACTAGTTTTGACCGTAGTAGTAATAATAATTACCTTCTTCTACTTTTCGGTTATTTAACACAACCCCAAGCAGCTTGCCTTTCGCGTTGCTTAACAGCTCTTTCGATTTTAACGCAGCGTCTTTCTCTGTTTTACCGCTGCTGACTACTAAAATCGTACCGTCTACTTGATTCGCTAAAATCTGCGCATCAGCTACAGCTAAAATTGGCGGCGTATCAAAAATAATCATGTCAAACTGTTTCTTCATTTCTTTTAACAACTCGGTCATCTGAGCAGATGCTAACAGTTCAGATGGATTCGGCGGAATCGGACCGCTTGTTAGGACAGAAAGATGAGGAATTTCTGACTCTTGAACCGCTTGCGCTAATGTAGATTGACGAGTTAATACATTTGTAAGGCCAATATGGTTTTCTAATCGGAACGTGTAATGACCCGTTGGCTTACGTAAATCAGCGTCGATCAGTAATACGTTTAAACCTTGCTGCGCGTAAACCGTTGCTAGATTAGAAGAAGTTGTAGACTTTCCTTCTTCCGCTCCGCTTGATGTTAAGACAATTGTTTTAATGTCTTGATCAACGTTTGAGAACTGAATATTTGTACGAATCGTACGGTACTGTTCCGCTACAGGATCTTTTGGACTGTTATGAGCAAGCAAACGTCTTTTTAACGTTAGCATTTTATCATTTTTTTGAGCTTTGTTTTTACGAGCCATACGTCTCACCTCTTTGCGGTACACGAGCAGCTACATCTGGTCGCGATACGTTTGATGGCTTAGGCACATCCTTAATATTCGTGACGACTCCAATCACGGGAAGTCCTAGAATGTTTTCAATATCTTGCTCCGTTTTTAACGTATTGTCTAAGTATTCAAGTAAGAATGACAACCCGATACCTACCATTAAACCAACTACGATCGCAATCGCAATGTTTAAAAGCGGCTGAGGTTTAATCGGACTAGCACTTTCACCAACCGTTGCTTTTGACAGCACTTTAACATTGTCTACATTCATAAGTTTAGGCACTTGCTTTTGGAAAACAGAAGCCGTTGTATTTGCAATTTGAGCCGCACGTTTTGCACTTGTATCTTGTACGACAATCTGTGCTACCTGCGAGTCCTGTGCGCTTGTTACTTGAATTTGACCGCTTAGGGATTGAGCGGACTTATCCATTTTTAACTCTTTGACCACTTTATCTAAGATAGCCGGACTTGTAATAATGTCATTGTACGTGTTAATAAGCTGTACGTTTGTTTGAACAGTTTGCGTATTGTACAATTGCTGATCATTTTTTGCTTGATTGACTAAAATTTGTGTCTTTGATTCATACACAGGCGTTAGCACAAAAAAGCTAATCACTCCACTTACTGTTGCAGCGATAATTGTAATTAGTACAATAAGCCAAAGACGCTTACGAAGCACTGTAAACAACTCTCGCAAACTAATTGTCTCTTCCATAGTTGACCTCCGAACTTAGTAACTTCTAAAAATTCAATATATTGTTCATTATAGTTGACAAAAGATTCTTTTACTATATTCTTTTGTAAATTAAATGAAATATTGACAGTTCTTATTTTTTCTTTCTATCTTTATATCGACATGGCATGTAAAATATTTATACCATTTATGATAAATGACCTATTATGTTCTTACACGGTCCGTTAGATTTTTGCCATATCTCCCGAAACATTTGCAGCTTCGTACATACGCTGACTCTTCTCATTTGGATGAGAAGCAATAACTTCGAGCTGGCCTGTTAAAGTAAATGCTTCAATCGAACTTGGCAAAATAAAATGATCTCCTTTTTGCAGCGGAAACTCTCCTTCTTCTGTCCAAAGCATTCCGTTTCCTTCAATCACACTTCCTAATGTAAAATGGTGAGTTTGAACTAACTCAAGCGAAGACTGTATATCCCATTTATAGACAGAAAAATAATCTTCTTCTAAAAAAGTAGTGATGGTGCCGCCTTTTTCTTGAATACTAATAGGCTCTATATGTGATTCAGTATGAGGAATGGTTGTCACATCAATTGCTTTTTCTAAGTGAAGTTCTCGCAGCTTTCCTTCTTGTCCGAGGCGATTATAGTCATACACACGATACGTTGTATCTGAACTTTGCTGCGTTTCAAGAACGAGAGTTCCTTCACAAAGAGCATGCAGCGTACCGCTTGGAACATAGAAAAAATCACCGGGCTTGATTTTTACACGCTGCAATAAATCATTCCAGTGACCTTCGTTTACTAACTGCATAAATTCTTCTTTACTTTGTGCACGGTGACCAAAAATCATCGTCGCATCTTCTTTACAGTCTAGGATATACCAACATTCTGTTTTCCCGAGCTCACCATTTTCGAACTCCTGTGCATACTCATCACCTGGATGCACTTGAATGGATAAATCGTCATTGGCATCTAAAATTTTTGTTAATAGTGGAAAGCAAGGGCTGTTAAAATGCCCAAATATCTCTGGATGCTCATCCCAAAGCTCACCTAGCGTTTTGCCGGCATAATGACCTTCTCGAACTGTATTTGGACCGTTTGGATGAGCAGAAATGGCCCAGCACTCGCCCGTTTGAGGGGAAGGTATACTATACCCGTACTGACTCTCCAACTCGGTTCCACCCCAGATACGTTCTTGAAATAGAGGCGCTAAAAAAATAGGTGCTTTTTTCATCGTTTTGAATGAACTCCTTACTTACTGTTTATTTTTTTATTAATTTTTTCTGCGATATGTACCGCTTCGTTTTTATAAAGATTGATTTGTTGCCGCCTGCATGTCTCAATGAGTGAAGGAGTCACTACTAAGCTTTCTAACTCTTTCCACTCTATCAAGTCGCATAGCTGATGATGAACTAAATAATCAATCGTATGACGATCTTCTTTCATACTGCTGCGATTTGTAATCAACAGCGGCACACCAGCACAAACCGCTTCACTAATCGTGCCCCAGCCGGCTTTTGTTAAAACAAGATCAGCTGCTGCTACATAGTGCTGCGTTTCTGTTTCCTCTTGAGAAATTTTATAGACATTGGGATGAGTAACATCCACATTCGATGAAACGATAAACTTGCAGTTTGGACTTTGCCAAATTGACAAGTCGGACAAGGTTCCAATATCTACTTTCATCCCCAGACCGAAGTAGATGATGTGACTCTCACCCACAGGGTCAATCTCTTTACGAATACGCTGTACTTCAGCATCGTTTATTTCTCTTGAATAAAAACCAAAGCTTTGATTTTCTTTCATACCCCAGTGCGGCTCATCACTGCATGCTAGCAAAAACTGATATGTCATCTGCTGATAACGTTTTTCTAAAAATTCCAGCGATAGCTCTCCAATTAACCCTTCGTATGCTGTAAACCAAGTGAAATTTGATATTCCTAAAGAAGGCAGGTTTAATAGATAGGCACCTGCAATCCCTAACGGAGAAATATCCGAAATCACAAATGAAACGTTGGCTACTTTCATAAAGTGCACTTCATACATAAGCTTTGTATGAAAGCTTGATACATAAGAAGCAACTCGATGATTTAACAAATCAGCATCTGGTTCTAAAGAATTTTCTTTTAGTACGTAGCCGACATCCGTTAAAATCTCTCGAAACCTCACACGATGTTCATATTTAAAAGATTGTCTGAGAAACTCAATCGCAAATGAATGACAAATAATAATTTCTATTCCTTCATTTTGCTTTAATAATTGACGAATAATGGCCGTGCTTCTAGTCGCATGACCATATCCGTAGTCTGAAATATAATAGGCAATTGTTTTCAACCAGAAGCACCTCCTCATTGCTTGCATAAAAAAATAGAAGCTTTGACTGTATCTAAGCTTCTATCCCTTATAAAATCACCTGCGGTCTTGATGATTGGAATTGTTTAATTACATCGTTCCATTCATAGATAAGGCGAATACTATCTTCATTTGAAATGACTTTTCCCGTTTGGACTTCAATAAATTCAAGGTCGGTTAATGCATGAATTCCATGCTTTTTGCCAGCCGGCAAGTGAATAATGTCTCCTGCTTTTACGCGACGAATGTAATCATCAAGGGCAAGCTCTCCTTCTCCACGTACAATCGTCCATACTTCATCACGCAAGTTATGATAGTGATACGTCGAGTTCTTTCCTTTTGAAATATGAATACGTTTTGTCACCATTTCAGTTTCTTCATCATACTTCGCATAATCTAACACGCGGGACCAGCCCCAAAGACGTTCTTCATACATTGGAGGATAGTTCCAGTCACCGATAATTTCTTTAATCTTAGGACTAGATGCTTTATCCGCAACTAAGATTCCGTCTGGACTAGCCGCAACAACTACATCTTTTACGCCCAATACCGTAACCGGAATATCTAACTCATTTACTAAATGCGTATTAGCTGAGTCGTCCGTTAATACACCTTTTCCAATTTGAGATGTCGCCATTTCTTCCGTTAACGTATTCCACGTACCAAGATCTTTCCAGTACCCATCATAAGGAAGCGCGACAATATGACTTGCCTTTTCGACCACTTCATAGTCAAAACTAATTTTAGGCAATGTTGTATATTCTTTATGTAGCGTTTCAAATTGAAGTGGAAGTTTTTTCTCTTGTAAAATTTGAAGCAAATAACCTAAACGAAACGCAAAAACGCCGCAGTTCCAAAGCGCACGCTGATTAATTAATCCAACCGCTGCTTCTTCACTCGGCTTTTCTGTAAAACAATCGACTGTAAAATAACTGTCCCCTTGTACCTTCCCTTCCGGCACGATGTATCCGTACTTAGRTGAAGGATACGTAGGTGTAACACCCATTAATGCTAAATCCGCTTTTGAATCACGAAGCACACTTTCTAAATCTTTTACACGTTCAAAAAATCCGTCTTCCACGTACGGATCAACCGGCAGCACGACAACGATTTCATCTTCAGATGCTTGCTCCTCAGAATGAAGATATGAAGCAGCTAAAGCAATCGCTGGAAACGTATCGCGGCGCTCAGGCTCGATAATTAACGGAATGTCGGTTCCCACTTGACCTCGAATCATATCACGCTGAAGCTTGGACGTTGCAATAACTGTTGATTCATTTAACCCAACCGTTTCAATTTGATTCCAGACGCGCTGAACCATTGACTCTTTCTGTCCATCTCGTCCTTCTAATACCTTTAAAAACTGCTTCGAACGCGTATCATTTGATAATGGCCATAGACGCTTACCAGATCCACCCGATAACAACACAAGTTTCATTTATTTCCCTCCAATAAAAAAAGACCTGCTTCTTTGCAGCTCTTGCTTGTAGTTTATTTTAAATTCATTTTATTTCAGACTTACATCATTAAATTAATGAAACCTCTAAGTTATGAATCGTCTCTCTTCCAATAGAGTCGTACACCATAGTTGCACTTTTTACGCTTTCTAAGTCGTAACAGTTTCTACCATCAATAACAATTGGATTTTTCATTAGTTTGCTGTAATTTGCTAAATCAAAATGCTTTACTTGATCCCATTCTGTAAAGATAAAGCAAACATCTGCATCTTTAAGCGTTTCTTCAATTGAATAACAATATGTCACATCTTCCGGATGTACTTTCTTAAAATTATCAATCCCAATCGGATCCCAAGCCTTAACATTTGCTCCGTCTTCTAACATAAGCGGAATATTTACAAGCGTAGGTGCTTCTCGTAAATCATCCGTTCCCGGTTTAAACGTTAGTCCTAGAACGGCTACATTTAATCCTTTTAAACTATTAAAATATTTGCGGGATTTCTTAATAAGCTTAAGCTTTTGATTTTCATTTACATCAATCGCAGCTTTTACTGTTTTTAACTCGTAATCATGGAAATTCGCCAGCCAGTGCAATGCTTTGGTATCTTTTGGGAAACAAGAGCCCCCATAGCCAATCCCTGCATTTAAGAACTTGTTGCCAATACGACCGTCGTACCCCATGCCAAGTGCCACATCTTCAATATTTGCTCCAATAATCTCGCAAAGATTTGCAATCTCATTAATAAACGATATCTTTAACGCTAAGAAATCATTAGATGCATATTTAATCATTTCAGCACTTTTTCTATTCGTTACGACAATAGGAGCATCAAAGTTTTTATATACTTCTTTTAATGTCTCACCAGCAGCTTCTTCTTCTACTCCAATTACAATTCGAGAAGTATGCAACGTATCTCTTACAGCTGTTCCCTGAGATAAAAACTCTGGATTCGAAGCAACATATACATTCACGTCATGTTTCAACTGAGATTTAATAAGACTCTCAATTTTATCATTCGTACCAATTGGAACTGTGGATTTCACTACTACTACGCAGTCTTTTTCAATGCTAGAAGCGATTTGCTCCGCTACACCGTACACGTAACTCAGATTTGCTGAACCATCTGATTTTTCGGGGGTTCCAACACCAATAAAAATAACGTCTGCATCTTTATAAGCCGACTGATAGTCTGTTGTAAAATGCAAACGTTCCATATTATTATTCATTAAATCTTCAAGACCTGGTTCATAAATAGGAGAAATTCCAGTTTCCATTAACGCCACTTTTTTATCGTCTATGTCTACACAACTAACAGCATGGCCATTTTCTGCTAAACAAACACCCGTTACTAGACCAACATAGCCTGTACCAGCCACTGCAATTTTCATTTTTCAAGCACCCTTTCACATATCACTTAAGATTGTAAAACATTATGCAATGTTTCACGATATTTATTAATCGAAATTTCACGCTTCAGATGCTGATCTAAATAGTCCCGTCCATTAAAACCTAAATTTAATAATTTTTCTTTTTCTAATTTATATAGATACTCTATCTGCTTAGTGATTCCTTGATAGTCTTGCGGTTCCACTACAACACCACATTTGCCTTTTGCAATTAACATTTGAGCCTCACTACCTTGCTCTAATACACCTAAAATTGGTTTTCCAGCCGCCATAACACCATAAATCTTACTAGGCACAGATACACCTTTGATTCCTTTTTGATTCACAACTAAATGAACATCAGCAGCATTTAACGAATACTTAATAAATTCCTTTGGTTGATACGGTAAGAAATGCACGTTGCTAATTTC
>NZ_JBFULJ010000040.1:0-19717 GCF_056400385.1 Priestia sp. P5_B4 | reverse complement strand
GTTTTATACGATTCAAATGATATTTCTTTAGACGGAGATTTAGATCGCTCGTTCTCTGAGAACGTAGAAGATCGTTTCAAAGCTTACGGATGKCAAGTAATCCGCGTTGAAGACGGCAATGACTTGACAGCGATTGCAAACGCAATTGAAGAAGCAAAAGGCGATTTAACACGCCCGACGCTAATTGAAGTAAAAACAACAATCGGATTTGGTTCTCCAAACCACGCGGGTACTTCTGGCGTGCACGGTTCTCCATTAGGTTCCGATGAAACAAAATTAACAAAAGAAGCTTATGCATGGACATTTGAAGAAGATTTCTATGTGCCAGAAGAAGTGTATGCTCACTTCAAAGCTACAATTGCTGAAGATGGCCAAAAGAAAGAAAACGAATGGAACGATGTATTTGCACAGTATAAAGAAAAATACCCTGAACTAGGTCGTCAATTTGAACTGGCAGTAGAAGGAAAGTTACCGGAAGGCTGGGAAGAAACGCTTCCAGCATACGAAACGGGTTCAAGCCTAGCTAGCCGTGCTTCTTCTGGAGAAGTATTAAACGCAGTAGCACAAGCTGTACCTCAATTCTTCGGCGGTTCAGCTGACTTAGCTGGCTCAAATAAAACAATGATTAAAGGTTCAGAAGACTTCACTGCAGCTGATTACAGCGGACGTAATATCTGGTTCGGTGTACGTGAATTTGCAATGGGAGCTGCATTAAACGGTATGGCTCTACACGGCGGTGTAAAAGTATTCGGAGGAACATTCTTTGTATTCTCTGATTATCTTCGCCCAGCAATTCGCTTAGCAGCTTTAATGAAGCTTCCTGTAACATATGTATTCACACATGACAGTATCGCAGTTGGAGAAGACGGCCCAACACATGAGCCAATTGAACAATTGCCATCACTTCGTGCAATGCCAGGTCTTTCAGTGGTTCGTCCTGCAGATGCAAATGAAACAGCTGCTGCATGGCGCTTAGCATTAGAGTCAACTGACCGCCCAACGGCGCTTGTATTGACTCGTCAAAACTTGCCAACGCTTGAAGGTACAAAAGAAAATGCATACGAAGGCGTGTCTAAAGGTGCATATGTTGTATCTAAAGCTGGTAAAGACCAAGCGGATGCGTTAATACTTGCAACAGGCTCTGAAGTAAGCCTAGCAGTAGAAGCACAAAAAGCATTAGCGGCAGAAGGCATTGATGTATCTGTAGTAAGTATGCCTGCGTGGGATCGTTTCGAAGAGCAATCTGCTGAGTACAAAGAAAGTGTTATCCCTAAATCAGTGAAAAAACGTTTAGGTATTGAAATGGCTTCTACACTTGGCTGGGAACGCTATGTTGGAGACGAAGGACAAGTTCTTGGTATTAATCACTTCGGTGCATCTGCTCCTGGTGAAACAATCATGAAAGAATTTGGTTTTACAGTTGAAAATGTAGTAGCAAAAGTGAAAAGCTTGCTTAATGCATAATTCTCTTTCATAAGAAAGAGCAGACTCCTGTGGTCTGCTCTTTTTTTCGACAAAAAAACAAAGGAATTTTTTCATCGATAGACAAGCATTGCGTACACCATTCGGTATAATGGTACAAAAAAGAACGAGCCGAAAGGGAGGATGAATCGTGAGAACGTATGAAGTATATTTAATGGAGGAAGAAGTTGCATCATCCTATTTTCGAAGAGAAAAGCTCATTTATCAGCTGCTGATTGAATATAGAATGAAACGTCACTTGCAGGAAACGCACTTACAAAAACAAGTTCATTACATTACTCGCCAACTGCCCATTTCATTTATTCAACGAGAATTGCTTCAGGCGTTTTCTCATTATCCTCATTTTTTTACTCATCAAGAGACGTTTGTGCTGGAATATCCTCATAAAAAAAGTCGAGCATCTATAAAATTAACGAATCGCTGTATAACAATTGAAGGAGATGGCAATGTTGATGCTGAGACAGCTTTTTTTGAAGTATTACGCAAGCTAGATCCTTGTTTTTTAGCAGTGAATTATGGAACGGATGAATACGGCTGGCTGAGGCCTGTGAAAACAAGAAAATTTGTGTAATTATTTAAGGAAATTGGAACGGAAATATTGTATAATAGCGTATGGTCTAGTACACTGTAAGTTAGACAACACGAAGGAGGAAGTAATACCATGGGAATGTATATTCTAGTTGGTGTTCTAGCATTAATTGTTGGGATAGCGCTAGGATTTTTCATTGCTCGTAAGTATATGATGAGCTATCTGAAGAAAAATCCACCAATTAATGAACAAATGTTAAAAATGATGATGATGCAAATGGGCATGAAACCATCGCAGAAAAAAATTAACCAAATGATGAAAGCAATGAACGGCCAAATTAAATAATGGTTAATTGGACAGACACTCTCTATTCAGAAGGGTGTCTTTTGTTTTATGATAGAGATAAGAAAATGGTTGTGGGGCTAGGGGGATACGATGAAAATTTTTCGAGAGTTATGGTGGTTTTTCAAACAGGAAAAAAAGTCTTACATAACGGGGATAGCGCTGCTCATTATTGTGGCAGCATTAGAACTTCTCCCGCCTAAAATTATTGGTTTAACGGTAGATGGCATTAAAGAAGGGACGCTGAATGGAAAGCGCTTAATGCAGATGGTTGGAATTTTGCTAGGAGCTGCTGTTGTGGCCTATTTCACAAGATACATATGGCGTATTATGATATTTGGTTCATCTGTTAAACTAGCCAAGCAGCTGAGAAATACCCTCTACACTCATTTTACCAAGATGAATCAGGCCTTTTATCAACGGCGGCGAATTGGGGATTTGATGGCCCATGCAACAAACGATATTCAAGCTATTCAACAAACTGCAGGTTCGGGCGTTTTGACACTCGTGGATTCCATTGTCACAGGAGGGCTTGTTCTATGCACAATGGCCCTCACAATCAGCTGGAAATTAACGCTTATTTGCCTTATTCCTATGCCGCTTATGGCCGTTTTAACAAGTTACTATGGTACATTGCTTCATGCGCGGTTTCATCACGCACAAGCAGCATTTTCTACTTTAAATGATAAGGTTCAAGAAAGCATTAGCGGAATTAAAGTCATTAAGACGTTTGGGGAAGAAGCAGCTGATGTCGAAGAATTTCGCATCAAGTCTGCAGATGTTGTGCAAAAGAACATGAAAGTAGCCCGAGTAGATGCATTGTTTGATCCGACCATTTCGATTATTGTAGCACTTTCTTTTTTACTTGCTCTTATTTTTGGCAGCAAGATGGTTATTAGTGAAGAGTTGACACTGGGGCAGCTTGTTACCTTTACAACTTATTTGGGTCTTCTTATTTGGCCGATGCTCGCGTTTGGCTGGCTATTTAACATTGTGGAACGAGGAAGAGCATCATATGACAGGGTATTTTCTTTATTAAAAGAAGAAAATTCGATTGAAGAAGCAGCGCATCCCAGTGTTGAAATGCCGACAGGAAATATTGAAGCTGTTATTCATAGGTTTTCGTATGGTAAAGAAAACGGATATACGTTAAACGAAATTTATTTTACACTTTCTCGCGGTCAAACGTTAGGTATTGTCGGAAAGACGGGAGCTGGGAAAACCACGCTTTTAAAGCTGCTGCTTCGTGAATTTGATGTAAGCGACGGAGCTGTTTTATGGGGAGGAAAAGACATTAAAGACTATGCTTTTGATTCATTGTACCAAAGCATTGGGTATGTTCCTCAAGATCACTTTTTGTTTTCAACAACAGTTGCTGATAATATCGCGTTTGGAAAAAGAGAAGCAAGCAATCAAGAAGTTAAAGAAGCGGCTAAAGTTGCCAATGTACATAGAGACATCCTCGATTTTACGGATGGCTATCAAACAATAGTAGGTGAAAAAGGCGTTTCGTTATCGGGTGGACAAAAACAGCGTATCTCGATTGCAAGAGCTCTTCTATTAGATCCTGAGCTTTTAATTTTAGACGACTCGCTATCAGCGGTAGATGGAAAAACGGAAGCAGGTATTTTACAAGCGCTGAAGCAGAAACGTCAAAATCGAACAACGATTATTACAGCGCATCGGCTGAGCTCGGTTACTCATGCAGACCTGATTCTTGTACTTGATAAAGGGAAAATTATTCAGCGAGGAACTCATGAGGAACTGCTTAGCGTGAGCGGCTGGTACCAGGATATGTACGATAGACAGCAGCTTGAACGTGCGGTAGAAGAAGGAGAGACGAAAAATGAAAATTGAGCATTCTTCGGTACATAAACGTCTGTTTCGCTATACAATTCCGCATAAAAAATCATTTTTTTTAGCGTTCACATTATTATTAATTGCTACGGCTGCGGATTTATTAGGGCCCATTTTGATTAAAATTTTCATTGACGATTATTTAACTCCTAAGTATTTGCCTCTTCAGCCTCTTGTGTGGCTTGCAAGCAGTTATTTGCTTTTACAGCTTTTAAAAATTTTCGTTCAATACTTTCAGCTTCTGCAGTTCCAAAAAATTGCGCTTCAAATTATTCAGCGGATTCGAATTGACGTTTTTTCTCATGTTCATCGCCTGGCTCTTCGCTTTTTTGACAACACGCCAACAGGAAGCCTAGTATCTCGAATTACAAATGACACGGAAGCCATGAAAGAAATGTTTGTGGAAGTCATCGCGGTTTTTATTCAAAATGGGGTATTTTTGGTCGGTATTTTTATAGCCATGTTTATGCTAGATGTGAAGCTGGCTTTTTATTGTTTAGTTCTTCTCCCGTTCATTTGGGGACTTATGAAGCTTTATCAGCATTACAGCGCTATTTACTACGGACAGCTTCGAGAAAAGCTCAGCCAGTTAAATGCCAAGCTTCATGAGTCTTTGCAAGGCATGTCTATTATTCAGTTATTTCGTCAAGAAAAGCGGCTGCGCTCGGAATTTGAAGAAATCAATGATGAGCATTACAAAGCGGGGATGCGCAATATTAAGTTAGATGGTTTGCTGCTAAGACCGGCAGTCGAAATTCTTTACATGTTAGCCGTTATTCTTGTGCTCAGTTATTTTGGTGTTTCCGTAGCTGACAGTCCTGTTAAAATGGGTGTTCTTTACGCGTTTATCAACTACTTGGATCGTTTTTTTGAGCCTGTTAATGAAATGATGCAGCGTCTCTCTATGTATCAGCAAGCGATGGTATCAGCCTCTCGGGTGTTTAACTTGATGGATGAAAAAGAAAAAAATCCAGTCATGACAGGAGAACAAAAGCAGGGGGTACAAAAAGGAACGGTAGAATTCAGAAACGTAACGTTTTCCTATGACGGTGTTCGAGATGTACTTTCTGATATATCGTTTACGGTAAACGAAGGAGAAACAGTGGCTTTAGTAGGCCATACGGGAAGCGGAAAAAGCTCCATCATTAATTTATTAATGCGTTTTTATGAGCAGCAAAAAGGAGACATTTTGATCGATAATAAACCGCTATCGTCTTTTTCAAATAAACAGCTTCGAGATGAGGTAGGGCTAGTGCTTCAAGATGCCTTTTTATTTGCAGATACCGTAAAACGAAATATTACGCTGCACGAAGACCATTTTTCTGATGAACAAGTAAAAGCAGCGGCGGAATTTGTGCAAGCTCATGCATTTATCGAAGCCCTTCCTAATAAGTATAATGAAGTGCTAGTCGAAAGAGGTTCCACTTTATCAAGCGGCCAGCGTCAGCTCTTAGCATTTGCAAGAACGGTCATCCGGAATCCTAAAATCCTTATTCTTGATGAAGCAACAGCACACATTGATACAGAAACAGAAGAAGCGATTCAAGAAGTGTTAAGAGATATGGGAAAAGGCCGTACAACAATTGCGATTGCCCATCGTTTATCCACTATTCAACACGCCGACTGTATTTTAGTACTGCATAAAGGAAAAATCGTCGAAAAAGGCACACATACTGAACTGCTAAACAAAGGCGGTTTGTACTATAATATGTATCAGCTTCAGCACAGTGAAAAAGAAGAGAATTTCAGCAAAGAAACAGGAGTAAAAGAGATTTATACAGAATTGATAGAGTGAAGGTAAAAAAAGAAACAACCTTCATGAAGAGGTTGTTTCTGTTGTTTGAGCAGGGAATTCATTGTAAACGTTTAATAAATGATCTAATTCTTGACTATGTTTAATAGCAGGTGGAGAGTTTAATCCACTTACTCGGACTATGCGGATGAGTTCTTCTCGTTTCTTTTCAATCGCTAATAGAATATCTTTTTTGGCCAATGCTATGTATCCCTTCTAACAAGTCGTTTACCTAATTATACAAGATAATGGTACTATTTGAAAGAAGTGAGATAAGACAATTTGGTTACAAAATGGTAACGAAAAAGAACAAAAAGAACAAAAAAGGGAAGTGGGAAATGTGGGAGATTTAAATTTGTTTTTGGCATTCGGCGCGGGGTTTTTATCGTTTATTTCACCCTGCTGTTTGCCTTTGTACCCAGCTTTTTTATCGTACATAACGGGAGTGTCAGTTAGCGAGCTAAAGGAAGGTGCTAAGTCACATCAGCGTAAAGCTTTTATTCACACAGCATTTTTTCTATTGGGGTTTTCTGTTATTTTCATTATGATTGGCTTTGCTACTTCTTTTATTGGTCAGTGGTTTTTCAACTATAAGGATTTAATTCGGCAGATTGGCGCTATTCTTATTATTTTCTTTGGTCTAGTTGTACTAGGAATTTTTAAGCCTCGAATTCTTATGCAGGAACACAAGCTTAAATTCGCAAATAAGCCGGCTGGACTCTTAGGTTCTTCTTTTATTGGTATGGCTTTTGCTGCCGGCTGGACTCCGTGTACGGGCCCTATTTTAGTATCGGTTATGGCCCTTGCAGCGACAAACCCAGGCTCCGGTCTTTTGTATATGATAGCTTATTCACTTGGGTTTTCTATTCCATTTTTTATTATGACGTTTTTTATCGGGAAAATGAACTGGTTAAAAAAACATATGAATTCCATGATGAAAGTTGGCGGATATGCAATGATTGGTATGGGATTTATTTTGTATTTTGACTGGATGACAAAAATTATTATTTATACAACGAGCGTATTTGGAGGGTTTACGGGCTTTTAAAAAGGGAAAATGATAAAAAAAAGAATCTGATAATTGGCAGATTCTTTTTATTTTTCAAAAGATAAAATAGTTACTTTTGCTCTTAGGAAATATACAAGAATATGATGTAAAAAATATATAGAAAAAATTTATTTTTACTATATCTTCTATAAATACGGAGTGATACAATGAAATCGTCATATTTTTAATTGTTAAAAAGAGGTGTATAAATTGAAAGATATTTTGTTAATCTTGCTTTTGCAACTGATCTATGTACCGATCTTGACGCTGCGCACAATTTTTTTAGTCAAAGGTATGAGTATGTATGCCTCGGTTTTTGGATTTGTTGAAGCGTTAATTTATGTATTCGGCTTATCTCTTGTATTTTCAGGAGATCAAAGCACGCTTGCTATGGTTGTATATGCAGTTGGGTTTGGAGTAGGAATTATTCTTGGAAGTTATATCGAATCTAGACTTGCTATCGGATATACAACATTCTTAGTTAACCTTATGACCAAAAATGAAGAGTTGATTAACCGCCTTCGACAAGAAGGTTTTGGTGTTACTGTTTATCAAGGAGAAGGAAGAGACAGTGCACGCTATAGATTAGACATTTTAACAAAAAGAAGTAGAGAAGAAGAGCTATTAGCATTCATTGAAGAATATGAGCCTCGTGCTTTCATTATTTCATACGAGCCGCGTAAATTTAAAGGCGGGTTCTTACTAAAAGCAATGAAAAAGCAAAAACAAAAGCAAAAAGCAAAAGCAGATATCACCTCTACTAAATAAAAACAGAAGAGATCCTCTTCTGTTTTTTTGTTGCACTTTTACTTCTGATGTTTTTTGGATTATAATATAAGTAAACACTAAACTATAGTAAAGGAAGGATTTCATTGGTTATTGCTTCAACACTTGTCGCAATTTTTATGGCTTCTTTCATATTAGTTGTTCGAATGAAAGCTGCTGATAAACCAACGAATGCAAAAAAAATTATACTCCCGCCTTTTTTTATGAGTACGGGAGCGTTAATGTTTATCTTTCCAATGTTTCGAGTAACGGGTGCAGAACTGCTTGAGGCGTTAATAGCAGGCATGATTTTCTCAATCCTGTTAATTAAAACGTCTAAATTTGAAATTCGTGACGATCATATTTACTTGAAGCGTTCAAAAGCCTTTGCATTCATTATTATTGGTTTGCTTATTATTCGAATTGCAATGAAAATATATTTAAGTTCTTCAATTGATGTTGGCCAGCTTGGCGGTATGTTCTGGATTTTAGCATTTGGTATGATTGTACCGTGGCGCATTGCTATGTACACATCGTACAAAAAGCTCGAACGAAAGCTGCATAATGATCGTCTTGCTAATACAACGATATTAAACTAAAAAAGGTGGCTACGCAGCCACCTTTTTTAGTTTAAAATAAATGCTGATAAGGGACGGCATCTATTTTTTGCTTTTTTAATGTTTTTAATAAAAATTTATGATCACGTTTAGGCGTAGCTAAAATGTATCCGCGTACGATTAAATCTTCCGTTATAGAGGCTGCTTGTTCCTCAATTGCGAGTTCCCCAATTTTCCCCGCGATTTTTTGTTTGGCTACATCGCGAAATAGTTCAGGTACTGGTTCAACAAGAACGTTTAATAGCTGCTTTTGATCCGCTGACCAAAGGTGGACGGTTTTGGAAAGATAGTGATCTTGCCAATCAAGCTCAGACATGCCGTCTTCTTTTGGTAAGCGCTTTAAAAATTTCCTGAACATAAAAAATCCGCCGATAGCAAACATGCTCATCAAAAAGACCACCCAAAATAAAATAACCCATAAAAACCAGCCCTCTAGCATATTTTTCACTCCTTTATAAAGAGGTCAATCCTAACATTACTATATTTATACATTTATTATAAAAGCCTTGTTCCTTTTATGGCAATATAAAATTCCTGTACTTTATGCGAGAAGAAAGTCTTTTTTGACTCATCAATAAGTTTATATAGACTTATTGATGAGTCAAATATCGTTAGAATTATCTAAAAATGCTTATTTTTCAGCTTTTTGAAAGTTGGCACGTTTTTTGCATATAAACTAATTGAAGAATTATTTAATATGAGAGGAAGATAAAAAATGAGTCAAACTTTTAGCAAAGTAGCAACAAATTTACCGGGAGAAAATGCAAAGCAATTATTAGATAGAAGACACCGTGCCATTCCGAAAGGTGTAAGTTATGGCATTCCGACATTTGCTGATACGGCTGAAGGGGCGATCGTTAAAGATGTCGATGGCAATACGTTTATTGATTTCGTAGGCGCAATTGGCACAATCAATGTAGGGCACAGTCATCCAAAAGTAAAAGAAGCGCTTCACAAACAAGTAGACCGTTTTATTCACACGGGATTTAACGTAATGATGTATGAGTCATACGTAGAGCTTGCAGAAAGATTAGCAGCAATTGCACCGGGTGAATTTGACAAGAAAGTATTACTTTTAAATAGCGGAGCAGAAGCTGTAGAAAACGCAGTGAAAATTGCTCGTAAATATACAAAGCGCCAAGGAATTATTTCCTTTAACCGCGGTTTCCATGGTCGTACATTAATGACAATGACAATGACAAGTAAAGTAAAACCATATAAATATGAATTTGGACCGTTTGCTCCTGAAGTATACAAAGCTCCATATCCTTATGAGTATCGCCGTCCACAAGGGTTATCAGTTGAAGCATACGAAGATTTCATGATTACAGAATTCAAAAACTTCTTAAATACAGAAGTAGCACCGGAAACGATTGCAGCTGTTGTCATGGAGCCGATTCAAGGTGAAGGTGGTTTCATTGTTCCAGGTAAACGTTTTGTGCAAGAAGTGTATCAATTATGTAAAGAGCACGGAATTTTATTTGTATCAGATGAAATTCAAGCAGGATTTGCACGTACAGGCCGTTACTTCGGTATTGAACATTTTGACGTTGAGCCTGATTTAATTACGGTATCAAAATCACTAGGAGCTGGCGTACCAATCAGCGGTGTCATTGGCCGTGCTGAAATCATGGATGAATCTAATCCTGGTGAGCTTGGCGGAACGTATTGCGGAAGTCCTCTTGGATGTGAAGCAGCTTTAGCTGTACTTGATATCATTGAAGAAGAAAAGCTAAATGAACGCGGTGAGTACCTTGGAAAAGTGGTAACATCACGATTTGAAAAACTAGCAGAAAAATATGACTGTATCGGTGATATTCGCGGATTAGGAGCGATGTCTGCGATTGAGCTTGTGAAAGACCGTGAAACAAAAGAAGCAGACAAAGAGCTTACACAGCGCATCGTGAAAGAAGCAAACAACCGTGGATTATTACTGCTTAGCGCAGGAGTATTTGGAAACGTTCTTCGTATCTTAATGCCGATTGTTATTACAGATGAGCAGCTGGAAGAAGGCTTAGCTATTTTTGAAGCAGCACTAGAAGCAAGCGTACAGCAAACGGTTGAAGTGTAAGTGGAATTGAGGCATGAGTGAAGAGAGAACTCTTCACTCATTCTTCATGAATCACAAAGAATGGGTATGTTTGGACACTCTATTTATAGATTTTTCATTTTCTGATAAAATAAAATAATAATTATTTTTTGACGAAAAGGTGATTCAAATGAYCATTCATAAAAAGCATATTCAGCAAATTAACGACGAACTTTACGATATATTTGAGTCATCATTTGATGAAATCTTCGTAACTGATGCAAATGGATATGTGTTAGTTGTAAATTCAGAGTGTGAAAAAAACTATGCTTTGAAAGTGGAAGATTTTATTGGGAAGCACGTAAAAGAACTGCAGGAAATGGGTATTTTTTATCCTTCGGCCACGCTAAAAGTGATTGAATCTAATCAAGCAATTGAATTGGTTCAAAAAACAAACTCCGGCCGGTATCTTCACGTGCGGACAAGGCCGGTATTTACAAACGACGGGCATTTAAAAAGCGTTATTAGCTATTCTCGGGATCTCACAGACTTAATGGAATTAAAACGAAAAGTAGAAGAGATGGAAGAACAGCTTGAAAACTATAAAAAAGAATTAAACGAAGCCGTGGATTTAGAAGGCATCGTGACAAAAAGTGAAGCGATGAAAAAAGTTTTTTCAACCATTCAACGAGTTGCTTCTGTAAATACAACCGTTCTTTTACTTGGAGAAACAGGGGTAGGAAAAAGCAGAGTGGCAAAACTGCTTCACCAGCTTAGTACAAGAAAACAGCAGCCGTATCATGAGCTTAATTGTGCAGCGCTTCCTGAACAGCTTATTGAATCAGAGCTATTTGGCTATGAAGGCGGTACGTTCACTGGAGCATTTCGAGAAGGGAAAAAAGGGATCATTGAGCTTTCAAACGAAGGCACGCTTTTTCTAGATGAGATTGGTGAACTTTCTCTTTCAGCACAAAGTAAGTTGCTCCACGTGCTRCAAGACCGTACAATTCGTCCCGTGGGCTCAACAAGAGCAGTATCAATAGACGTACGAATTATTGCTGCTACGAATCAAAATCTAGAACAAATGGTGGAAGAAGGAAAGTTTAGACGTGATTTGTACTATCGACTTAATGTAGTGCCGATTACCATTCCTCCTTTACGAGAGCGAAAAGAAGATATTCTGCCGCTTGTCTATCAGTTTCTTCACCATTTTAATACGGTATACGAACGTAATGTACGTTTATCACCAAAAGCGTTAGATGCGTTTTTAGGACAAGAATGGAAAGGAAACGTTCGTGAAGTGGAAAATATCATTGAGCGTCTGGTGGTTACAGGGGAAGAAATGATTACGCTTAAAGATTTGCCTTTTGCAAAAGAGTTTGCTATCGATCCACCTGTGCATACGCTTCCTGAAATGATTGAACATGTGGAAAAAGAGATGGTCATAAAGGCGTTTGAACAGCATAGGTCGTCTTACAAAGTAGCAGAACAGCTTGGTATTAGCCAATCGCAAGCCAGTCGTAAAATTCGAAAGTACGTTTCGGACAGCACAGAATATTGAGTAGATAAATTTAAGCAGGGAGTGAAGAAATATGAAGCAAGCAAACTTATATATTAACGGAGAATTTGTTTCAGCAAATGATACATATGAAGTGGTAAATCCAGCAACAAATGAAGTAGTGGCTGCTGTTGCAAAAGGTGGAGAAAAAGAAGCGAAGCTAGCAGCAGATGCTGCCTATGAAGCGTTTCAAACATGGTCTAAAAAAACAGCAGAAGAGCGCGGTAAATTATTATTTAAATGGCATCAGCTGATCGAAGAACACACGGATGAACTTGCTGAAATAATGACAGTTGAGCAAGGTAAGCCTCTTAAAGAAGCAAAAGGTGAAATTGGCTATGCCAACGGATTTGTTTCATGGTACGCAGAAGAAGGCAAGCGCATTTACGGAGAAACAATTCCAGCTTCTTCTCCTAATAAACGATTATTTGCTCATAAGCAGCCTGTGGGAGTCATGGCAGCTATTACGCCTTGGAACTTCCCGGCAGCTATGATTACGCGTAAAGTAGCGCCAGCTTTAGCAGCTGGATGTACAGCGGTTATTAAACCCGCAGAACAAACGCCACTAACGGCTCTTCGACTAGCAGAGCTTGCACAAGAAGCGGGTATTCCAAAAGGCGTAATTAATGTAGTTACGGGAGATGCAAAAGCGATTGGAGAAGCGTGGCTTCAAGATGGACGTGTACGTAAACTATCGTTTACGGGCTCTACAGAAGTAGGTAAACTGTTAATGCGCGGAGCAGCTGATACGGTTAAAAAAGTGTCTTTAGAGTTAGGCGGACACGCTCCGTTTATCGTAACAGCAAATGCTGATTTAGATAAAGCAGTAACAAATGCAATTGCTTCTAAATTCCGCAACGCTGGTCAAACATGCGTATGTACAAACCGCATCTACGTGCACGAGTCTATTGCTAAACCGTTCGCAGAGCAGTTTGCAGCGGCTGTTAGTCAGCTGAAAGTCGGAAACGGCTTAGAAGAAGGTACGGATATCGGACCTTTAATCGATGAAAAAGCGTTAGCAAAAGTAAAGCGCCACTTAGATGATGTTGTAGCAAAAGGCGGAAACGTCTTAACTGGAGGGGCTGTACGCGAAGAGGGAAGCGGACTGTTTGTTGAACCTACGGTTGTAGATGGCGCAACGGACGATATGCTTTGTATGTACGAGGAAACATTCGGGCCAATTGCTCCAATTGCGACGTATCAAACAGAAGAAGAAGTTATTCGCCGTGCAAATAACTCGCCTTACGGATTAGCAGCCTATGTGTTCACTGAAAATATTTCAGAAGCTATTCGTATTGCTGAAGCTTTAGAATATGGTATTGTAGGGCTAAATGATGGACTACCTTCTACACCACAAGCGCCGTTTGGCGGCTTTAAAGAAAGTGGACTTGGACGTGAAGGCGGACATTATGGAATTGAAGAATATTTAGAAGTAAAATATATTTCTTTAGGCTTTTAACAAAAAGTGATTTCGCTTTCCTGCGAAATCACTTTTTTAGTAATAGTACACGTGGGGAATTTGTGCATGTATGGATTGGAAATTCATAAATAAAAAACAAAATTCTTCTAGAGTACAGCATTCGAGATCTTCGCAATCGTGAGAGTTAAAAAAATCTTCAAGTATAGCTGCCTCCACGTCTTTAAATAACCAGTGATGTTCAACATCCTCGAAATTGCCGTGATAAACCTCACTTAACCCATAGAAGTCGAATATATCTTCCAGCTGCTTCTGTTGCATAGCCATCCCTCCTCTTCCTAGTATAAGAAAAAGAAAGAGATATTAAACAAGCCGTCATACTACTTTGTTTTTTTTTATAAAATCTCGTATAGTTAATAGTAATGACAAGCAAAGGAGTTTCGGTATGTTTACATATATCACGTTATTTGGTTTTCTTGGATTCGCTGTGTATTCGAGTACGTGGATTTATTCTATTGTCAAAAAAGATGGAAGAGCAAAGAAAAATGGAAAGGGTACTCTTATTAGTTTTCTTGTGATGCTTATCGGGTTAGTCGGTCTGCAGCTTACGTAATCATAGATTATTTTGACATTTTTACCACCTTCACTTATAGTTAACGTTGGGCGAACGTATGTGTGATTTTGATCACAGTGCTTGCCTTAAGTTGAAAAAGAAAGAAGGTGGCATATTTGAGATATCACACACATATTGCAACATCGATTGCTGCCGGTGCCGGCGTGGCTATAACAGGAGACGCTTCGTTTACATTTCCTTATGTTGTAGGCATCGCGATTGGAGCACTGCTTCCTGATATTGATGAACCAAATTCATATATTGGTAGAAGATCTCTTGGTCTCGCAAAAATAATTAAATCTATTTTTGGACACCGAGGTATTACGCATTCTATTCTTGCAAGCGGACTTATTTTTTATTTACATACGATGTATGACAACGACTTTACATTAGGAATAGCCTATGGATACGCATTTCATATTCTTGGAGATTTCTTTTCTAAACGAGGGGTACCTTTTTTCTCACCTCTTAGCAAGAAGAAGTTTAAGCCTCCTTTAACATATGAAACAGGCAGCGGAGCAGAGACTCTTATCTTTTACCTGGCAGTGATAGGAAGTTTCTATATGCTTTATAAGTATCAGCTGTACAGCCAGCTGTTTTAAAGGAAAAAGAGGCTGGGATAAAAGTATGTTAGCCAAGATAAATGACGGACTATTGATCAAAATATTTGATTGATGGTTCGTTTTTTATTGGAATGGTGAACGTAGGTCTTATCTGTTTAGTTGCTTCTAGCAGTTGATTGGAGGGCAAGGCGAAGACTCCTGCGGGAAAAGCGGCCTAGATGAGACCCCGCAGGAGTCTAGCGACGAGGAGGCTATCGGCCCCCCGCGTAAAGCGAAACCTTGTACGGATATCAGCAGCGGTGTAAAAGGCCATTTATACTAGAGCATTTATCTAATTCATTCGTCTTTAAATGGAAGTGATTTAGTTGTGTCTCAGCCTCTCTTTTAGGCTTCCACTACGTAAAGTTCAGTCGTTTTCATAGGAAGGGTAATGGTAATACTTGTGCCATCATTTTTTTCACTGGATACATGAAAAAAACCATTATGTTCGTTAATAATTTTGTTGCAAATTGTTAGTCCCAGGCCTATTCCTCGTTCTTTTGTTGTATAAAAAGGCTCTCCTATATGAGGGATACGCTTTGAATCAATTCCACATCCATTGTCTTTTATCACAATGCACAGCGTTTCTCTAGCTGATTTTTCAATCGATACCGCCAGCTTGCCGCCGCTTTCCATCGAATCAAGGGCATTTTGTATAATATGAATAAATACTTGGGTTAGCTGTGTTTTTTTTCCACTAACGAGCAGAGGATGTTCTTTTGGATAATGACGAAAGATGTGGATGTTTTTAACTCCAGTAGCCAGTTCAAATTGCTTTAATACCTCATCTAACAAGTCGGTAATAACAAGGTTGTCTGTATATACGTATTCTTGTTTAGCTAAACTCATAAACTCTGTGATGATATGTTCAATTTGTGAAAGTTCATGCTGAATGAGATCTCGATAAATCATTGTTTTCTTCGGCTGCTGTGTCTCACTGAACAGTTGTATAAATCCTTTAATGGTTGTCAAAGGATTTCTAACCTCGTGTGCGATACTTGCAGCAAGGTGACCAATGACAGAAAGCTTTTCTGAATTTCGGATCTTTTTCTCTGCTTGTCTTTTTTCTGTTACGTCTCGTGAGACAAATACAAACCCTTCGATTTCTCCAGTAGCTGTGATAATTGGAGCACCTTTACATTCTAATAAAACGATGGTGCCGTTCACATGAAGCTTTCGGTATTCAAATGTGGAGGCGTCTTTTGTTTTGCTCATGTTAGCTAAAATAGTCGAGATTATGTGTTTGTCTTCGGGATACGCATTGATAAGCACATGTTGTCCAATAAGTTCATCAGGATAAACGCCTAACGTTTTAGCGTAAGAAGGAGAAGCATATTCATAAATGCCACCTTCAGTAAGAGCACATACTAAATCATGGGTATGAGATAAAATAGCTTGATGCTTTGGTTCATTGTTATCCGTAATGATTCGATCTTTTAATGGATAAAAAAGCTGATCTTCTTGATTGATGAAGGTGTGCCGAACTTGAGTACCGCACATTCTGCAAAAATTATAATCTTCCTTATAGTTACAAGAAGGACAAACGGGCATCGAATCACTCCAATCAGATCTATGCAATGAGAGAGTTCCCCAGCATATATAATCATTATTATATATTCAAATTTTAGGAAAAAATATGAAAAATCAAATGTGCTATAGAGAGGAGAATTGGGCTTGAAAACCCTATAAAGAGATTTCAAATACATGTTTTTAGTTGCAAATAGATAAGAAAGGGAATTTTTTACACGTTTAAAAAATTCAGCATATCAAATAAGAGGTAAATCACGCCTCTTATTTGATATGCTGATAATGCTCTAGAGCTCGCTCTCTAGCTGTTTTATGATCGACAATTGGAGCCGGGTATGTTTTATTAAGTGTAACGTTTGCTTTTTCTAATACGTCTGCTGGGGCCTCCCAAGGTTTATGAATATAAGAAGATGGAATATCTTTAAGTTCTGGAAGCCACTTTTTAATATATTCTCCTTCTTTATCAAATTTTTCTGATTGAGTAATTGGATTAAAAATACGAAAATATGGCGCGGCGTCTGCACCCGAGCCTGCAACCCACTGCCAGCCCATTGTGTTATTAGCTAAATCTGCGTCTACTAAGGTATCAAAAAACCAATTTGCTCCGTGTTTCCAATGAATTAAAAGGTGCTTTACTAAAAAGGAAGCGGCTACCATTCGAACTCGATTGTGCATAAAACCTGTTTCCCACAGCTCCCGCATCCCGGCATCGACAAGGGGATAGCCGGTTTTTCCATTTTTCCAAGCTTGAAGCTCTTCATTGCCGTCAGCCCACTGAAATTGCTTGAATTTTTCATTAAGCGGTTCAGTTGTAGTGTGCGGGAAATGATAAAGCAGCTGATAAGCAAAATCTCTCCATATAAGTTGACGAATAAACATTTCAGCTTGCTGTTCAAAAGCACCAGAACCTATTTTTTCTGCTTTAGTTCTCAAATAATGATAAAGAACTCGAGCTGAGAGCTGTCCTGTAGCGAAATAAGGAGATAGAAATGAATTTAATGCTTCAGCAGGAAAATCTCGTCCTTTTTCATAATGAAGCAGCTTATTCTTTAAAAACGTTTTGAACACATCAATCGCGCCTTTTTCCGTAGCTTCCCACGTCGACTTAATCGTTTCATCCCACGGTATGCTTGGAAGCAAATCGAGATCTGAGACTGAAAGAGATTCAACCGGTTTAGAGGAGGCCTGTATGGAAGTAACTTTTTTTACAGCAGAAGATACGGAATGTTTTTGAGAAGCTTTATAATAAGCTGTAAATACTTTATAAGGCTCTCCATTTTCTTTTGTGATTTTCCAAGGTTCATGAAGGAGAAATCCCTCAAATGTGCGAATATTTATTTGTTGCTCTGAAAAAAAAGCTTGAAGCTCTTTATCTTTTTTTAGCGCATGTGGTTCATAGCGTCTATTCCAATAAATATCTTGTGCATTCGTTTCATGGAGTAATTTTTGCAACACATCTTTAGGGTTTCCTTTTTGTACAATCAGCGTTCCTTTTATTTTTTTGATCGAGGTTTTAAAGTCATTCAGCGCATGGTGAAGCCACCATTTACTTGCACTTCCCATTGAGCTTTCTTCATAGTCGTCATGGATATAAACAGGTACAACCATTCCTTCTTTAGCTGCGTGAAATAGAGCTGGGTTATCAACCAGCCGAAAATCTTTTCGAATCCATACGATAATGGTTTTATTCATCATGTGCCACCTTTCTATCTGCAATTTGCCTCGATTATAGCTTTTTTCTTATACGTTCTACAATTTTGAATGTGTAGAAGGCCTATTTTCTTATGGACGAATTTCAGATTGATGGTAAAAAGAATAACGTAAACAGAGTAAGAGAATGGGAAGGAGCCCTTAAAAATGAGAAATTCGTATGGAATGAAACAAACCGGACAACCGATATCCAATCCATATATGCAAGCAGCACCTAAACCTGCTAAAATGCCGCCTATGCCTTCTGCAAAAGAAATGCAGGCAATGCCGATGCAAGAAGGCGCAAATCAAATGCCAATGCACGGAGAAATGCCGCCGATGAAAGATGCAATGCCGTCGATGCATGGAGGAATGAATCAAATGCCAATGCAAGGCGGAATGCCGCCGATGCAAAAAGAAATGAATCAAATGCCAATGTACGGAGAGCTACCGCCAATGCATGAAGGAATGGGTCAAATGCCGATGCAAGACGGAATGCCGATGCATGGAGGAATGGGTCAAATGCCGATGCAAGACGGAATGCCGCCAATGCACGGAGGAATGGGTCAAATGCCGATGCAAGGAGGAATGCCGCCAATGCACGGAGGAATGGGTCAAATGCCGATGCAAGGAGGAATGCCGCCAATGTACGGAGGAATGGGTCAAATGCCGATGCAAGGAGGAATGCCGCCAATGCATGGAGGAATGGGTCAAATGCCGATGCAAGGTGTAATGGCGCCAATGTACGGAGGAATGGGTCAAATGCCGATGCAAGGTGGAATGGCGCCAATGCACGGAGGAATGGGCCAAATGCCGATGCACGATTGCGGATGTCGCGATTTCTCAGCACCCGTTGGGTATCAGCAGCCTCATTCTTTAAATGATTGGATGTTCATGCAACAAACAAATCCACGTTCTTTTTAATAAACCCTTTACCCTAGATAAAAGGGATGTATTTTTGAATCTTTAGTATAAATATAGAATTTTATTAATTGAAACGTCATGAGAAAAAGAATAGTTCTTACTCTTTTTCCATGACATTCAATTTTTTGAAAATATTAATCACATCTTTTGGGTGTTTTCTTACATAAGAGAGTTTGGTAGAGTTTTTTAAGTATAAATACAGGGAAAAGAAGGCAAAAGCTCTATATTAAAGGGGAAAGGGTGTTTTTAGAATGATATTAGAAGTCACAGCTGCAACCTTACATGATGCTAAAGTTGCCCAGGAACATGGTGCCGATCGTATAAGCCTTGTAACTGGAATCGGTGAAGGCGGCTTAACCCCAAGCTACGGTTTGATGAAAAAAGTGAAAGAAACGATACATATCCCAATATTTGTGATGATTCGTCCACATAATCAATCTTTTCAATATGATGAAGACGATTTGCAAACAATGATTGAAGATATTAAATATGCAAGAGAAATTGGCATTGATGGAATTGAAATAGGCTGTTTAACAGAAGACAAAATTATTGATGAGCAAGCTTTAAAGCGACTGCTCGATGCGGCAGGAGAAATGAATGTAACGTTCCACTTAGCATTTGATGAAATCTGTGATCAAGAAAAGGCGCTTGAAACGCTTTTAAGCTATAAGCAAATTCAGCGTGTCATGACTTCGGGAGCGGATAAAAGTGCGCTAAACGGTATTCCTCATATTAAAAAACTGTTAAGAAGAATGAAAGATAAAGATATTATTTTAATCGGGACAAAAGKGCTGAAACCTGAAAATCTTCAAGCGTTCTTATCCGTTACTCCCGTGAAAGAAATTCGTATTGGTTCAGGGGTTCGAGTGAATTGTCAATATACGAAACCGCTTGATCCAAGGAGTGTAAAAGCTGCAAAAGAAAAG
>NZ_JBFULJ010000039.1:0-19782 GCF_056400385.1 Priestia sp. P5_B4 | reverse complement strand
GAACTGCACGAAGCTGTTCAAAATGCTGTGAATAAAGATGTTTCTGTTGTTGTTGCGGCTGGAAATGAAGGTGACGACCGCGAAGAAACCTTTGAATATTCATATCCAGGAAGTTACAACGAAGTCATTCAAGTAGGAGCAGTGGACAACAGCTTAAATCTTGCCCCTTTTACTAATGCAAATGAAGAAGTGGACCTAGTCGCACCGGGAGTTAACATTATCTCTACTTACTTGGAAAATAAGTACGCGACTCTTTCAGGAACTTCAATGGCGACTCCCCACGTGGCAGGAGCTTTAGCTCTATTAATTAACTTATGTGAGAAGGAATTTGGCCGTTCTTTAATCGAAGCCGAAATCTATGCTCAACTTGTAAGAAGAACCCTTCCTCTTGGATATCGAAAAAGCTCTGAAGGAAACGGATTTCTCATGCTCGATTTGGTAGAGAAAATACATGATATTATTAACGTAGCCCGTATCAACCCTAGTAAGTAATAAATAAGAAAAACGAGAAATCTTCTTGGTTCTCGTTAAATTAAAATAAAGACATGCGAACGCATGTCTTTATTCATATCTTAATGCTTCGATTGGATCTAGGTTCGCCGCTTTGTTTGCAGGAAGCATGCCGAATACAATGCCAATCGTCATGGAGAACAACACTCCTCCAAGTACTACTTGCCACGAAATTAATGAAGGCCAGCCAGCAAATAACGAAACAAGAGCTGCCCCGCCCGCGCCGAGACCAATTCCAAGCAAACCACCAATTAACGTGAGGGTAATGGACTCAATCAAAAACTGAGTTAGAATTTGTCTTTTAGATGCTCCCAACGCTTTACGAATACCAATTTCTCTTGTACGTTCCGTTACCGAAACCAGCATAATGTTCATAACGCCAATCCCGCCAACAAGAAGAGAAATGCCCGCAATCGATCCAATAATCGTTGTCATAATTCGCGTTACATTTCCAATGCTATCTGCTATTTCTTCTAAGTTCTGCACTTGGTAAGCATCTTCCGCATCATGCAAATTATTTAACAAATCCGTTGCGTCATTGCCTACTTTTTTTAGTTGATCAGAGCTTGTCGCTTGAACACTAAGGTTTGTGTAATCGAGCTTACCGAAGCTTGATTTATACGTATTATTCGGAATATAAATGGTTGGTATTTCAAATGCTAAAAAGCCCGTTGCCTTTTTTGTGACACCAATAATTTTGATAGGCTGACCTTGCACCCATACTACTTGTCCAAGGGCTTCTTTTTTATCAAATAGCTCTTTTTTCATATCGCTTGTGATAACACCTACTCGATTACCTGATAAAAAGTCAGAGCTGTCTAACATTCTTCCTTTTGAAACTTCCAGCTGATTAACTTCAATATAGCCTTCGTTAATAGCATTAACAGTCGTATCAGATTCCTTGTCTCTATATCTTATCCCCATTCCCATTGAGCTAGAAGCCACCACATTCTTCACTCCGGGAATAGTCGAAAGAGCTTTAATATCATCCTCTGTAAAGATAGGCTCCCCCGTCATTGAAAGGTCATCAGCTTGCATCTCGTCTTCAGGAGGCTGGTAGTATACATCAACTGTATTGCTTGCTCCTGTTATTTCCGACTTAATCATCTGTTCTCCGCCCTGACCAATGGCTACAACGATAATAACAGCCGCTACGCCAATGATAATACCAAGCATCGTCAAAATAGAGCGCATTTTATGAGCAAGAACCGAAGAGAGCGCCATGCGAATATTTTCTATCAAACTCATAAGCTATCGTTCTCCTTATCGCTATGACTTAGCACTTTACCGTCACGAACGATAACTGTACGCGATGTGTATTCTGCCACTTCAGGTTCATGGGTAATGACTACAACCGTTGTGCCATCTGCATTAAGCTGAGAAAATTGTTCCATAATATCAGCACTTGTTTTTGTATCTAGAGCTCCTGTTGGTTCATCTGCTAAAATAAGCGTCGGATTGTTAACAATAGAACGAGCAATAGCAACGCGCTGCTTTTGCCCTCCTGATAGCTCGCTCGGTAAATGTTTCATCCGCTCACTCAGCCCTACTTTTTCAAGTGCAGCTTCTGCTCTGGCTCGTCTTTCCTTACGCGTTACACCGGCATATACCATTGGAAGCTCTACGTTTTCTACCGCTGTTAAACGCGGCAACAGCTGAAATTGCTGAAAAACAAAACCGATATGAATATTTCTTACTTTTGCAAGCTGCTCATCACTATAAGTAGAGATTTCTTGTTCATTTAATAAATAGGATCCTGAAGACGAACGGTCTAAACATCCGATAATGTTCATTAGCGTTGATTTACCAGAGCCAGAAGGTCCCATAATCGCAACAAATTCACCGTCATAAATCTTCAAATTAATATCTTTTAAAATTGGCACTTCCTCTTTGCCAAGATGATAACTTTTATGAATATTCACAAGCTCAATCATTGAACAGTCACTTCCGCACCGTCAGTTAAGTTCTTTGTAGGATTTGTAATGACTTTGTCTTTAGAAGATACGCCGCTTTTGATTTCAATAAATTTATTTGTTGTTTCTCCAATCTTTACTTCCTTACGAACCGCCTTTTTATCTTTCACCACATATACATATTTTTCTCCGTCTTCATTTACAACTGCTTTTATCGGCAAAGATGAAGCCTTTTTACTGCTTGTTTCAATTTCAAGCAGCAGCTTAAATCCCGGCTTAATCATCGTGATATCCTGGTCATCTACTTTTACTTCAATTGGATATTGATTAGCTGCATCATTGCCGGCTTCTGCTGATGCCTGCTGCTGAGGTAGATAGTCAATTTGTTTAACGCTTCCTGCCCATTCTTTATCAGGCAGCACATCTGATGTAATTTTGACAGCTTGACCGGTTTTAATTTTTAATGCATCGTACTCAGACAGCACACCAGTAGCTAAGTATTCATCGGTATTACCAATATGTATAAGCGGTTTTTGAACGTCACTTATGTTATTAACCGCTTCTTTATCTACTTCTAGCACCGTCCCATTGATATCACTCGCTACGTCTAAATTACGTTCTTTTTTAGCAATTGATTTGGCTTCTAGTTTGTTTCGTTCTAAATCAATTTTAGCCGTTTCTAAATCGAGATTGAGCTGCGTACGCTCTGTATCGATTTGATCTCTCGCTTCTTGCTTACTCATTTCTTTTTCCAATTCTTTTTGTTTTTTATTTAAATTAGAAAGCTGTTTGCTTACTGAGTCAATTTGCAGCTGACTGGATTTTTTTTCTAGCTTGTTTTGTTCTTGCTCTAAATCAAGCGTATCGCTTTCGTAAGTTACAAGAGAGGTTCCCTGCTGTACACGAGAGCCTTCTGTTACGTGAAATCGTTCAACCTCGCCTTTTTCAGCATCAAAATAGACATATTGCTCATCAGCAAGCTTTAACGTACCCGGAACCATAACTGTATTCCTTAACTTTTTTTCCTTTATATTTGCTACGTGAACATTGATTGCTTTCCCACTTACACTTTGTGCACGATATACGTTAATCCCAATAACCGCAACAATAACAACTGCTACAGCTGTAATAATTATTCCTTTTTTCATTTACAACCCTGCTCCTTTAAGCGCTTCTGAAGCAGCTCCTCCAGCTCCTGAAATAGCGGCTCCTAAGATGAATAAAATAATCACTGTAATAATAGAAACAGCTTTTGATACATTTGCCACTTTTTGTAGTCCTACTGCTGTCAGAATAAGTCCCCAGATAGAAAAGATTTCAATGGAAGTAAACACTCCTCCCATAGCACCTTTCGCACCAACCATTCCATTTAACGAAGTCACATTAGCTGAAGTATGGGCTAGTGCAGCTACTCCCGTATTAATTAGCTGACCGATTGCTGTGATGAACGTAACAAACAAATTCAAACTAAACATTTGGCGGTAAGTTGTTTTTCCAGCCCCTAACTTTGCAATTAAAAACAGAATCAAACTCGTGAATGCCAGTGTAGCAACTATTGCAATCAATCCTCCAATCGCTCCACCAATCATACTAAATGTTGAATTCACTTCAATGCCAGCTTCTTGTTGCTGTTGCAGGGCCTCTTGTCCCTGAGGGGTATAGACGGCTAGAATCGTTGTTGCAGCTGTTAAGATGAGGATAAGTAAAAGAGGTCCCCAGATGACCGGGCTGCTTTTCATTTTCTCAAGCTGTACAACCGGACTCGTAATAAAACCAAAAATAGAAGGCTTTCCTTTCTCTTGGACTTCCGAAGATACATTGACTTCTGTGTTCATAATTAAACTCCTTTTATTTTGTTTCGTTATTAGCTCTTAAGACCCGTCTTTTACTATTTTTTAAAGTCTTCTAGCAAAATCGGCTCTTTCTAAGAAACTCTCAAACACCTAATATTCTAACATAATTATACAAATTAATTGACATTTTTCTTACATTTTATATTTTTTATGGTATTTTTAGAAATTAAAGAGATGTCTTAATGCTGAATGACAGCATTAATCTTATTTATATTTTCTAAATATTCAAATTATCATTTGACATCATTCAATAGAATCCGTATATTATGATTAAAGTTTATTATTCCTATGTTTTTTATAAGTTTTATATTTAAGGAGGAGTTTCAATGTCTGCTAAGAAACCATTTCGTCCTGAAACACAAGCCATCCATTCTGGCCAACAGCTTGACCCGGCTACTTTTTCGCGTGCGGTACCTATTTATCAAACAAGCTCATTTGGGTTTAAAGATACGGAGCATGCTGCATCTTTATTTAATTTAAGTGAACAAGGCTACATCTACACTCGAATTGTAAACCCTACTACGGACGTTTTTGAACAGCGAATTGCTGAGTTAGAAGGCGGAGTAGGTGCTCTAGGAGTAGCTTCGGGTCAGTCTGCTACTACCTTTTCCATTTTGAATATCGCTTCCGCAGGAGATGAAATTGTATCAGCAAGCAGTTTATATGGAGGAACATATAACCTCTTTTCGTCTACGCTTCCTAAACTGGGCATTACCGTCAAATTTGTAAACGCCGATCATCCAGAAAATTTTAGAAGTGCAATCACTTCCAAAACAAAGGCAATTTATGCTGAATCCGTTGGAAACCCGCAGGGAAATGTGCTAGACATCGAGGCAGTTGCAGACATTGCCCATGAACATGGAATTCCTCTTATTATTGATAATACAGTTCCAAGCCCTTACCTTCTTCGTCCCATCGATTTCGGAGCAGATATTGTCGTTCATTCTGCTACTAAGTTTCTTGGAGGGCATGGAACAGCAATTGGGGGTGTTATCGTAGACAGTGGAAAATTTGATTGGGAAGCGAGCGGGAAATTTCCAGACTTAACAACTCCAGATCCAAGTTACCATGGCCTTGTATACACAGAAGCTGCCGGTGAAGCTGCTTATATTACAAAAGCGCGCGTTCAGCTTTTACGAGATATTGGAGCTGCTTTATCACCTTTTAATTCCTTTTTACTCCTTCAAGGGGTAGAAACACTCCATCTGCGATTAGAGCGTCACAGCGAAAACGCATTAAAGGTAGCGAAATTTTTAGAGCAGCATGAATTAGTAGAATGGGTAAATTATGCGGGGCTTCCTTCCCACCCTTCCTATTCTTTGGCACAAAAATACTTGCCTAAAGGGCAAGGAGCAATTTTAACCTTTGGTGTAAGGGGAGGAAAAAACGCTGCGGCTAAGTTAATTGATTCGGTTCAGTTATTTTCTCATTTAGCCAATATCGGCGACTCTAAATCACTCATTATTCACCCGGCAAGCACCACTCATCAACAGCTATCTAAAGACGAACAAAAAGCTTCGGGTGTGACCCCAGAACTCATTCGTCTATCGGTTGGAACAGAAGCAATCGACGACCTTCTTGAAGATTTAGATTATGCCTTAAAAGCCAGCCAAAAAGTGAATACAACTGTTTAAAAGCTGTGATTTTTCACAGCTTTTTTTATATCATCCAATAACTTTTTATACTTTCCCTTATGCTACAATAAACAAAACGAATGAAAAAGGAGTTACTATGAACACGTTCAATTCAATACCTGCTATCACATTTACAGACGTTCATAAAACATTTAAGGATAAAGAACATAGTGTTTTAAAAGGCATATCGGGTACAGTAATGCAAGGCTCGCTCGTCATGATGGTAGGACCATCAGGATCCGGAAAAAGCACCCTTCTTTCCATGTGCAATTTACTTTCTGCACCTGATGAAGGAAGTATTGAAGTATATGGAAAAGACATTAGCAAATGGACTATTTCTGATTTACGAAAAAAAGTGGGCATTGCTTTTCAATCAGCTCCTGTTATTGATGGAACAGTGCGTGATAATATGATGCTTGTTCAAAAACTGCATGGCAAGCAGGATATTATGCCTGAAGAACTCTGTGCCTTAACGGGTCTTTCCCCTGACTTGTTAGAGCAGGATGCCAGAGATTTATCCGGTGGTCAAAGGCAAAGGTTATCATTAGCCCGCACGCTGTCGAACGGCTCTGACCTTTTACTTTTAGACGAAATCACTTCTGCTTTGGATGCCACTTCTGCTCATGAAATTGAACAGCTTATTTCTCATTTACATAAAGAGCAGAATAAAACGATTATTTGGGTTACCCATAATTTAGATCAAGCGAAACGTTTAGGAGAGGAAGTCTGGCTTTTAATGAACGGAGTGATTGTAGAAAAAGCCAAGACAGAGACCTTTTTTCATGCTCCTGTAAAAGCTGAAACAAAACAATTTATTGAAGGAGCCTTTCTATGAGTTCACTTTCACTGATTTTTACCATTGTTTTTGTTTTTATTGCTCTTTTTTTATCAAAATCTTTTCGTATAGGACTCGAAAAAGATATTATTATTGCCAGTATTCGAGCAGCCGTTCAGCTGTTAGTGATCGGATATGTTTTATCGTTTATTTTTGACGCGAATCACCCTGCTTTTATGATCTTCATTTTATTCCTTATGCTGACAGTCGCTTCCCAAAATGTTGTAAAGAAAAAAAAGGAGGGATTTAAAGCTTTTTTTCGTGTATTTGTCACTCTTTTTATTGTAGAAATCCTGACCCAAAGCGTTATGCTCGGACTACATATTATCCCTGCTACTCCACGATATATCATTCCTGTCAGCGGTATGATTATTGGAAATTCGATGATTTTGGCCAATTTATTTTTAAATCGGTTAGATGCTGAAGTAAATAGAAGACGAGACGAAATTCAATTGATTCTGGCGCTTGGCGGCACTCCTAAACAAGCTATTCATAGTATTTTAAATGCCGCAATCAAAGCTAGCATGATTCCTACTGTAGAAAGTCAAAAAACAATTGGACTCGTTCAGCTTCCGGGTATGATGACAGGCCAGATTATTGGAGGGGCAGATCCGATACAAGCTGTCAAATTCCAGCTGCTTATCGTTTTTACTATTCTAGCGTCTGCTACGCTTTCCTGCGTCATTTTAAGCCAATTAACATATCCTACCCTTTTTAATAGCTATCAGCAGCTTATCCGTGAGCATACATAAAAAAAGAAAGGAGACTCCTTTCTTCTTTTTTTATTGAGCAGCTTTTTTTAATCTTTCTCCTATGTCACTTCCAAAGGTTACTCCTAAATCGCCGAGCCATCTTCTATACGCAATACTCAGTCGGTCCGGATTCAAATGAAGCTCTGCTTGTAAGTCAAGCGGCAGCTCTTCTGGTTTTTGACTTTCCACAATACTGGTATCTTGTTCAATAATAAGCTGCTGAAAATCGCGGRAATATTGATCAGGTACATCAAACGAATAGTTTCTAGAAACCAGCGCAAACACGGTGGACTTTCTTTCCTCTTCAGGTAAAACCGCAAACAGCATTGAAAAGATTTCACCCGTTTCGTAGTTAACTTTTTTCAACCTCGCAACGGTAGGACGAAGAATTTCAAAGGTATAATAAATAGTCGCAAAGTTACCCGTGCCATCTGCATCTGCGTACACAGCGATTTCATCAGAAACGTAGCGATTATCTTTCCAATGCACCTTATAATCAGGAATTTCGGCGTAGTCAGAGTGCCCAAGGCTTCCTTCGTGAACAAAAGCCAAATGGCTTACATCTAGAAAGTTTTCTACGACACGAGGAGCTGCTGCCTGCAGAGTATGAGGGCTGGCGCAAACCGTTTTGAATCCGGAGTTAAGATGTTCATCATACAGGGGAAAAGGAGTATCACCTGCCTCGCTGTTCATCTTCACCCATATAATCCCGTACTTTTCAACGCAGTCATACACCTGTGCTTTTGCTTTTGAAGGAATAGCTCTTCCCGGCGGCTGTTGAGGAATTTTCACACAAGCCCCGGCATCATCGTATTTCCATCCGTGATAAGGGCATACAATGCAATCATCTACCACTTTTCCAAGAGATAACGCTGCACCGCGGTGGATGCACAAATCTTTAAATGCTTTAATAGCATTAGTTGTGCGAAAAAGGACAACTCGCTCTTCTAAAATCGTTACTTGCAAGGGCTGATCTGTTAAATCATGTGAATAAGCTGCAGGCAGCCATTCCTTAGCCAATACTAAATCTTTAATCATCTGCATCGCCTCCGTACAATAAGTAAATTTATTTCTTGTTTATAAAAAAAACCGCAGAAATAGAAGGAGTGCTTCTAATTCCGCAGCTTTTTCGTTCCGTAAAACAGACTATAAGCGCGCGAAGATTCTACATGATTGCAGATAGAGCGACCTTAGCACTTCATCTACAACGACAATACGTATTCATCGCTATTTTTTTAACCTTAAAACCTAACCCTTATATATTGAATAAAGAGCGGCCAGCCGCTAAAAGCTTTTCTGTCCACTGATTTCTCTTAGTTTTACTTTATCAATTTCCCACTGAAAAATCTCTTGATTTGTAAGCATCTCTAACATAATTTTTTCGGTTAAACGAATAAAAGCTGCGGTTTTAAAAACCGCAGCTTGCTTTATTATGAGCTCATATAACTGGCTGTATATTTTTTCGTCTGCTTTTGTATTTCTTGATTTAAATGTTTGAAAAATGAGAGGGTTTCTTCATAATCCGTCGCTTTTTCATGAAACTTCAATGTAAGATTTTCTTCAAACAACGTTTCTCCTTGATGGCCAACCGCTTTCAGCTGAACATCTGTAACAATACCTTGCGAAATCGAACATAATAAATAATTAAAGCAATGAACCGGAACGATATGCATGAGATGAAAATCATCGATAGTTCTATCACTTTTTGTTTTCTTAAATTCCACGGTGAGTTCTTCCGGATGAATAAACACATTTATATGCTGTTTGGACAAACAAGTAGGATTCATTTTTTGTGTATACTCACAAAATTCCAGTCCAATAAATACAGAATTCTTGGAGTCTGCTTCAATGAAGATTTGCGAATTTTTTACCATTGTCCTCGTCCTCCATATTCAATCTAGTTCCCCATCACTCGTATTCAGTTGTAGAATATTTCCATCTTTTTTCTATTCTATCATTGATTTTTCTCAGTGCCTATTTAACAGGCGGAAGTTCTCTTTAAAAGAGAGGGAACTGACAGGCAGTTCTTTATGTGAGAAGAATAAGCAAAAGACACCTCTTTTATTTTCTTGAGGTGTCTTTTGGTATCATCAGCCTGTATTACGCAACCCTGCTGCAATGCCGTTAATCGTTAATAACGCTTCTTTTAAAAGTTCTTCATTTAACGTTCCAGCCTCATCTTCACGCAGCTTGGAAATGACCTTAACTTGTAAGAATGTTAGAGGGTCCACATACGGATTTCGTAATTTAATAGATTCTTTAATCGTAGGAAGATGATCCATTAATTCTTTTTGACCTGTGATTTGAAGAATCATTTCTTTTGTGAGATTATACTCTTTTTTAATAGCGGTAAAAATCCGCTCTGAAATAGCCGGGTCTTGTACCATTTCCGTGTATTCTTTTGCTGCCATTAAATCTGCTTTTGTTAAGGCCATTTGCAGATTATCGACGGTCGAGCGGAAAAATGGCCATTMTTTATACATTTGCTGAAGAAGCTGTATATCTCCGGATTTCTCTACTAAATGCTGTAAGCCCGTACCTGCAGCATACCAGGCTGGAAGCAGCTGTCTGCTTTGCGTCCATGCAAATACCCACGGAATCGCTCGCAAGTCTTCAAAGCGATCACTTCCTTTTCGACTCATTGGACGTGACCCAATATTTAAAGCCCCCAGCTCAGGAAGAGGTGTAGCTTGTTTAAAATACGTTAAAAAGTCTGGATCTTTGAAAACAAGCTCTTGATACTTACGTAAAGAAGCAGTTGAAATCTCGTCCATTGTTTCTTCCCATTCATGTGTACGAATATCACATTGTTCAGCTTCTTGAGAAACATTTGCTGCCGCTGTAAGAAGAGCTGAGACCGCTTGTTCAAGGCTTCGGTAGGCAATGTCATATAAAGCATATCTAGAAGAAAGAACTTCTCCTTGCTCTGTAATTTTCACACCGTCTCCTAGCGTCTCAACAGGCTGAGATAAAATGCTTCGGTTTAACGGTCCACCTCCCCGGCCTAGTGAGCCGCCTCGGCCATGGAAAAACTTCAGACGAACTTGATACTTCCTCGCCATATCGTGAATTTCCTGCTGCGCTTTATAGAGCTTCCAATTAGCAGTAAGCGTTCCTCCATCTTTGCTTCCATCTGAGTAGCCAAGCATAATTTCCTGCAAATCCTGCTGTTTCCTTAAGTGCTCACGATAAAAATCTAATTGAAATAGCTGTTCCATGATTTTAGGACCCGCTGTGAGATCATCAATCGTTTCAAGCAGCGGAGCTATATTTAACTTACTTTCAATGCGGCCATCTGCATGAAGGCGGTAAATACCCGCTTCTTTGGCGAGTACCATAACTTCTAACAAGTCACTTGCAGACTGGGTCATACTGATTAAGTAGACTTCAATAGATCTTTCTCCAAATTCTTTATGTGCTCGATGAATCATGTTAAATACTTCAATTACTTGCTGCGTTTCTTTAGAGTAATTCTCTACAAACGATATCACAGGTCTTGGGTCTTGAAGAACTTTACCTAGCAGCTCAACTTTTTTCTCTTCCGTTAACGCTGAATAATCTTCAGCTAAAGAAACAGCATGGAAAATTTCTTTGATTGCCGCTTCATGTTCCCCGCTGTGATTACGGATATCAAGCGTTGCTAAATGAAAACCAAACAGCTCAACTTGGCGAATTAATTTACATAAGCTTTTTAACTGATAATCCTGAGGCTGGTGCTTTTGCAAGCTATCTTTGATTAGAAATAAATCATGTAGAAATTCTTCCGACCTTTGATAACCTGCTTCCGATTCTCCAACTAAATTTAATTTATGAAGCATAATCGTAAGCTTGCAGCGATATACTTCGTGTTTGATTCTCCATCGCTTTTTCTCAGGCAGCAGCGATATTTCTTGATTAATAGAATCAAGAAGATTATCTGAAACTGCGACTCTTTTTGTAGACTGACTTAACCTTTGTCTCAATTGAGTAAGCGACTCTTTATATTTACGAATAGCTAACTTCCTTTGTTTGACAAGCGTTTGCCACGTTACTTTAGGAGTTACGTTTGGATTTCCATCTCGGTCTCCGCCAATCCATGAACCAAACCGAAGAATATTAGGCACCTTCCAATTTTCTTCAGGGTAATTCTCCTGCAATGAATTTTCCAACTCCTGATGAAGTTGAGGAAGCACTTCAAATAACGTTTCATCAAAATAATATAATCCATTGGATACTTCATCCATTACCGTCGGCTTGCGATCTCGCAGTTCATTTGTTTGCCATAAAATTAATACTTCGCTAAACAGTCTTTCTTCAATTTCCGTACGTTCACGTTTTGTTAACGTTGGATTATCCAAGTTTTTTAGAAGCTCAGCCATTCGTTTATGAATATCAAGGACACTTCGTCTAGTGGCTTCTGTTGGATKAGCAGTGATGATGAGCTCTAGAGATAGAGTTTGAAGCAAGTTAGCAATTACGTCTGGCGCCACGCCATTATTTTTAAGCGAAACAACGGCACTTTCCAATGAGCCCGGCTGCATAATAGAATCTTCTTGCTGCTGATATTCGCGTCTGCGACGAATTCGATGATTTTGCTCTGCAATATTAACTAAATGAAAATAAACTGCAAACGCCCGAATAACCTGCTCGCGCATCGGCTGTTCAAGAGTAACGATTTCATTTTTTATTTCTTTATAGATAACTTCATCTTTGTTTTCTCTAAGTGATTTTGCTACTTCGCGTATTTTTTCTACTTTGCTGAGCAGTTCCTCTCCACCTTGGTGAACCAGAACTTTCCCTAACAATTGACCGAGAAACTTTACATCACGGCGCAGGGCAGTGCTGCTGTTTTGTCTTTCTGCTGCTTCTACTGTTACCATTAGACACGACACCTTCCTTTATAAATGTTGTACTTTTTAAACTTTTTAGAAAATTATATTAAATTCATATTACCATGAACGAAAATAAATTTCATATAATTTTATTTCCTCCTCTCGTTCAAGAGAGGAGATTCATCAAATATAAAAGAGAGGTTAAGACATAACTAAATGAATCCAATCTAAAGACGAACAAATGGGATATATAAGTCGAACCGCTTGTGACACCGCAGTGGATTTCTGTGCAAGACTTTGCTTTCCGCAGGTGGCCGATGAGCCTCCTCGTCTCTTTCGCTTTTCCCCCCTTAGTCTTCCTCTTGCCCTCCAATCAGCTGCTAGAAGGAACGAAACAGATGAAACCTACGTTTACCATAACAAAAAAAACGAACCACTAATCAAACATGTTGATCACTGGTTCGTTTTTCATTTGAGCTAAAACACTTTTGTCTCGGCCTCTCTTTTATGCTACCAAGGTTGTCCTAAATCCAATACCGAGGCTAGTTCATTGCTTTTTTTACGCACTTGTTTACGCGTGGTAGCGCGATCTGCCCCCGTTTGAAACAGGTATTTTTCTTCTTCTGTTTCTGGAATAAGCTCCGGTACTGCGCGGGGCTTTCCATCATCATCCATTGCCACAAAAGTTAAAAATGATGTAGCTGCAATTTGACGCTCCCCGGTTTTTAAATTTTCTTTAATCACTTTCACAAACACTTCCATGGATGAACGACCTGCCCATGATACGTATGACTCCAAACATACAGAATCCTGAGGCGTAATAGGGTGCAGAAAATGAATAGAGTCTGCTGAAGCTGTCACACACTCTGTACGACTGTGACGATAAGCTGAAATGGACGCAATCATATCAATATCACTCATTAACTTTCCGCCAAATAACGTATTGTGATTATTAATATCATTAGGAAAAATGCGGCTCGTTCGAACTGCCTTTGTATCTTTACAATAATTTGCTTTCATTAGTAAGAACCTCCATTGATGCCTATCATAATAAGAATAAAAGAATGAATGAACCTATACTAGCATATTTTGATAAATTTAGCTTTACAAAAAGCTCGTCGATTTATTTACAGAAAACAAAAAAGAGAAGAAAAATTCTTCTCTTTTTTGTCTATCGAATATAGCTTGATCCAAACGTTTTACCTAAAGAATCACTGTATAGGTCACTTGATTTTACAGTCCATTTCTCATCTTCTTTCACCATAAAAATTCGTAGGGGACGACTTCCTTCTTTCGTTTCTAATTCATTTACAATATCTTTGAATTTAGAAGCCGCAAACTCTTCAGAGTGTTCTGTATCGTAATCTTTCGTTTCATCTGTGTATGCTCGCTTAAGCTGCGATACGTATGAATATAAGTCTGATAAATCAAGAGTAGTGTACTCCACTTCTACTACGGCTTTATTATTTGCATTCGCAATCACATTTGTTTTCACGCTTGCTTTTTCTTTTAAAACACCTTTATACATGTTAAAAAAATCTTTTTTTGCTTTATCGGTTAAACTGTTAGAAAACGCACCTTTTAATTCCTCATTAAACGCTTTTTTCTGTTCTTCTATGACAGCTGTTTTATCTGCTGTTATAGATTTATCATAGTCTACGTTTTCTTTGTTTAAGTAAAGGACTTCTGTGTAAGCTTGCAGAGCTTTTTCTGGGTCTTGCAGCTTATTATAGCTTTTGGCGTATTTTTTCGTATCCAGTGTTAATGTCACTTCGTCGATTTCTTCATCATAATCAGATGATTTTGGCTGAAGCCCAATTTTGTACTTTTTATCTTTTTTGACTTCAAAGACAAATGTTAATTTTTTTTGCTTTCCAGCGCCAATCTTGTCAGATGCACTGCTTTCTAGTCCAAGCTCACGACTGTTCACTCCCGTTTTTGGAGACAGCTGTTCATCTCCTTCGTATAAATACACACCGTCATAATCTGATAAAGATATACTGTTTTTGGATACATTTTTCACTTTTAAATCAACTGTCAACAGCCCTTTTTCTTCACTTGTAGCTCCTTCATCACTATCTACTAAAATGTAAGAAGCGCTGTCAATGGATGCTTCAATCGCCTTATTTTTAGCCGAAGTGGATCCTCCCGTTTCCTTAGAACTGTTGCAAGCCGCTAATACTAGCATAAGTACAAAAGCCAAAGCCAAAACATTCATTTTTTTCACAGCTTCCCAATCCCCTTTATTTTGTTTTTTTAGAACTTTATCCCAAATAAAGGTTCCCCCTGTATAAATACTTAAACCTTAAAATCTATATTTTTTACAATATTTTGATAAAAACTAAGTCTAAATTCTCCACTGACCTAAATAAAAAAACACGAGCACGGGCTCGTGTTTTTTTATTTAGATTTAAAATTTTCTTGATTGATTTGTTCAGCTTCTTTCATATATCGGTTAGATTTGCCGCTTTTAATTCCCCAATAATAAAAAGCTAATGATACGCAAGCAATCACTAGCATATCCCATCCGAAAGGCAAAATATTTTTGCCTCCGAATTTTTCGCTTCCTATGTAGGAAATAAAAATCATGCACGCTAAATAGATAAGCATCCAAGCCCCGGTTAAAAATTCTTCTTTAAAGCCCACCCATTTATTTTTCGCTTGGTAATAAAAATAAACAGGCAGGCCAATTGCCATAATAAAGATCACTTCACCTGTAAGTGGCCACCTTGCCCAGTAAAGCGTCAAGGAAGCAAAAACGAAGCCGCATGGCGCAATAACTGATGCCCCTTTTAAATAAAATGGACGGTAAAAGTGTGAAGCCGTTTTTCTTAATGTTATAAGCGCTACAGGACCCATAATATAAGAGATAAGCGTCGCTACTGAGATCACTTCTGCTAAGACACCCCATCCTCTAAATAAAAAGAGAAACAAGAAGCAAGCTGCTAAATTCAGCCACATAGCTGGGCGCGGGACATTGTAAAGTGGATGAAGAGTACCAAATATCTTTGGCAAGTATCCATTTTGCTGCATCCCGTATAACATTCTAGAAGTAGTTGCCGTATATGTAGCACCTGTGCCGGAAGGAGAAACAAATGCGTCTGCGTATAACACAATTGTTAGCCAGTTAATTCCAAGCGCAATCGCTAAATCAGCAAAAGGAGAATTAAAATTCAAGTGATTCCATCCATCAGCAATTGATGACGGACTTACTGCTCCGATAAAGACAATTTGCAATATAATGTATACAATTCCTGCAATAAAAATTGAACCAATTACAGCTATCGGAATCGATTTATTAGGTGATTTTGCTTCTCCTGCCATATTTACAGGACTTTGAAACCCATTAAATGCAAACACAATACCTGATGTTGCCACTGCCGTTAAAACACTGGCCCACCCATAAGGGGCAACCCCATGCTCACTTGAAAAGTTTCCACTATGAAAACCAGCGAAAAATAAAGCCCCTGCCGTTAAACCAGGAATAATTAATTTAACAATCGTAATAAATGAGTTTGCTTTAGCAAAGAGATTTACCGTCCAATAGTTCACAAAAAAGTAAACGAATAATAACAAAGACGCAACTGCCAACCCCTTGGACGTTAAAATTCCATTGTCTACTAATTCATGAGTCCAGCGAGCCCACTTCCAGGGCCAAGTACTCATATATTGCACAGATGCAATAGCCTCCACTGTTATCGTTGAAGCGATTGAAATCCAGTTAGCCCAAGCAGCCAAAAAACCAATAAATGATCCGTGTGAATACTGAGGATATTTAACCATCCCCCCTGCTTGTGGAAACATCGCGCCCAGTTCAGCATATGATAGGGCAATGGTCAAAATAACCACCATTCCAATAACCCATGAAAAAATAGCCGCGGGTCCCGCAATTTGAGCTGCTTTCCATGCTCCAAACAGCCACCCTGAACCGATAATCGAACCTATGCCTGTCATGGTTAAAGCAAATGTTCCCATCTTCCTTTGCATATTGCTCATCCAAATCTACTCCTCTTCCCTAGGAAAATAAAAAAAACACTTGCGGAATTCTCTCAAGTGTTTGCCCAGGCGCGCGGCTTATACGCTATATGCTCCCCCATGGTCATCCATGTTGCGCCAGTCACATATAGGAATATATTTTTTATCAGTATATAACATTCATTTCTATTACTCAATACACAAAAATGTTTACATTACTTTTATAAAGATAATAAATTATTCGTAAAATTCCGAATAAATCCTCTGGAAATCTCTTTTTAATTACAAAAAACAAATAAAATCCTAACTTTTCTTGTTGTTTGATTCTTTTACTCCACGAGCAGATTATCTTCTAAAAATTATATTAATATATAATATTCATTTACATAATAAGAATTAACAGCTATATATCCATAGAATTCTTGCACTAGACCCTTTACTTATATACAATATGAAGAAAAGATACTAAAGTGAACTGCCCACCGCTTAGCTACGCTTGAAGTGGGAGACTTCTTTTAGGAAAACGTTAAAACCTACATATCATGCACTTCGCAACAAATGAAGTACTTCGAGCAAACTTCTCTGTTTACGCAAGCACAAAACAGGGAAAATTACGAAAAAAGATTGTTAGAGGGATGCTTATGAATTATGCAAATGTAAAAGTTCTTTATTTTGATGACGACGGAACCATTCCAAATCACCCTCGTCTTCCAGTTTTGTTGTATGAACACGTATTTATTAGTAAGAAAGAGAAAGTGGAGAGCATTTTTAATTCTCACAACTGGAAAAACAGCTGGGTAGGCGGCATACATGATTTTCACCATTACCACAGTAATTCTCATGAAGCACTAGGTGTAATTAGCGGATCTGCACGTTTAAAACTAGGTGGACATATGGGGGAAAATATCGTGGTGCATGCTGGCGATGTGCTCGTACTTCCTGCAGGAACAGGGCATATGCGTCTGCAGTCAACTGCTGATTTTAAAGTGGTTGGAGCTTATCCAGAGGGCATGGATTACAATTTAAGAACAGGAAAACAAACTGATCGCCCTCACGTATTTGATGAAATTGCACAAGTACCTATTCCTACAACAGATCCTGTTTATGGCGACAAAGGACCACTGACAGAGTGGTGGAACTAGACAAGCACTTATTGTCTAGTTTTTTTATTTGCTCTGTTTTATTCTTTCCATGAATCTCTATTTGAACATACAAATTCTTTTCTTATGATGCAATAGCAATATACTTTATCTCAGCGAAATAATAAAAACTTCCCGGTCAAAACTAAATTTCTTCTTTTCCGTTCTCTTTTTGCTTCAAGAGCAACTTCGCTTAGATTATCCCCCTTTTTTTCCTTCGTAATCATTTCAAATATACTCCCACCATAAGCTCTTTTTTGTTTTTCTAAAAAAATTTCCATAGATTATAACGAAATTTTCAAAAAACTTATTGCTTTACCATGTCAGACTTGCTATCATAGTGAACATTGTTAGATAAATTTTTAGTAGGAGGAGTAAAATTGAACAGAAAATTCATAATTTTTATTTTATTCATCATTCCATTTATTGCTCAATTCGTTTTTTTACCTTTTGTAAATAACATTMATCCAATTATTTTTGGATTACCTCTTTTGCATTTATGGTTATTTTTATGGGTCTTCTTAACGCCTGTGTGTACATTTATCATTTATCGTTTACAAAAATCTTGGGGGGACATTGAATAATGCAAGGAAATTTAACCGCACTTTTAATCACATCAGCAATTGTTCTTGTCGTTATCGCAATTGGCTTTATAGCGGGACGTGACAAATCATCTAGAAGCTCAGTTGAAGAGTGGGCTGTAGGTGGAAGACGTTTTGGAAGCCTGCTCGTCTGGCTTTTAGTAGGAGCAGATTTATATACTGCTTATACATTCCTAGGTCTTACAAGTACAGCTTATCAGGGGGGAAGCATCGCATTTTTTGCTATTCCTTACTCTGTTTTAGCCTTTTTAATTTCATACTTTTTTCTTCCAAAGCTTTGGACTGTTGCTAAAAAGCACAAACTTACTACGCTTGCTGATTATGCCAGAGAACGTTTTAGCAGTAAATTTCTCTCCTCTTTAATTGCTATAGTAGGTGTATTGATGCTCATTCCATATATTGATCTTCAGCTTAGCGGTATTCAAGATACTCTTCGCGTTGCAGGAACTGGCTACATTAACGTAAAAGCAGTCGTTATTCTTTCATTCTTTCTTGTGGCTCTTTATACCTTTTTCAGCGGAATTAAAGGTCCCACATATACGGCAATTATTAAAGATATTTTAGTATGGGCGATTATGTTATTTATGGTTGTTTCTCTGCCAATTATGCATTTTGGAAGCTGGGGCAACATGATCGACAATGTTGCAAAGGATTCACCTCAGCTATTAACGATCCCAACACAAGGACCTAAAGGCATTCCATGGTTTATTACAGCATCACTCGTATCTGCTTTAGCTTTATTCATGTGGGCCCACGCTGCTACAGGTGTTTTCACTGCTAAAAGTGCAGATTCGCTTCGTAAAAATGCTATTTTCTTACCGCTTTACAATATTGTTTTAATTCTAGTCATCTTCTTAGGATTTATTGCTTATCAAGTATTACCTCAAGATACAACGGATCCTAGATTAGCATTATTAACCTTAATTCAATATTCATATGGCGGCATTGGCCAAGGGTTAGCTTATGCAACGATTGCTCTTGCTTCATTAATTCCATGTTCTATCATGGCTATCGGAGCGTCTAACTTATTTGCAAATAATATATTCAGAGATTTAATTAATCCAAATGTACAGGGTAAAACATTAACAATGGTTACTCGTTCTATGGTTTTCGTTGTTATTGGACTGGCACTTTTATTCGGTTTATTATTCCCTCAAGCACTTGTTTCCCTACAGTTACTAGGGGTATCCGGTATGGTACAAATCTTCCCGGCTATCGTTATCAGTCTGTTCTGGAGAAATCAATCCAAAGAAAGTACGATTGCTGGATTAGTAGTAGGGCTGGTTGTGACGTTTACCGTACATGCCACAGGAAATTCATTTGGTCTTTATGAAGGATTCTGGGGATTATTATCTAACTTACTCGTAGTTGTTATTTTAAATCCAATCTTTTCGGCCAAAACAAAAGCAGCAACTAACGGCGTGAAAGAAACATTGTTTTCTAAAGGCACTGCGCAAACTGAATTAAAGAAAAACGCATAAAAAAAGTTCAGCCAATTGGCTGAACTTTTTTTAGATAATATTCTCTTTTTCAGAAGGGGGCGGAGCAGATTCTCTTTCCCAACATTCGATATTTTGATTGTTTTCTAACGCATCTCTATAAAAGACTGGATTTTTTCCTTCCTTTTTTTGCTCAGTATAGTCATGCAAGGCGGAAAATGCCACTTTCGATAATAGAAAAATAGCAATCAAGTTCACGACTACCATCATCCCCATAAATAAGTCTGCCAAATTCCATACAAGCTGAAGCTGAGCGATC
>NZ_JBFULJ010000038.1:0-20162 GCF_056400385.1 Priestia sp. P5_B4 | reverse complement strand
CTCAATAATAGCCTGTAGATTATTCGTTGTCATTCCTCTTCATTCCTTTCTCGATACGATACATAAAGCTCATCTAGATTGTGCTGCTGTTCCACAACGATTTCATTTTCTTTCATTAATTCCAGCACAGCTAAAAACGTTACAACAATATGATCACGCTCTTGATAAGGAAACAGCTGATAAAAACTTTTTTTCCCTTTAAAGACTTTTAATTCATTCACAATTTCACTCATGCGCTTGTCAATTGGAATGTCTTGCCTTGCTATTTTCGTCTGCATAGGCTTTTTATTTTGCTTTCGTTTCATCAACTTTTGAAAAGCACTTAACATATCATACAGTGATATATCCAATCCTTCATCCTGAAGCTGCGTAAGTTCTTCTGCATTTATTTGCACATTACTTGGAGGTTTTGTATACACATGACTTTGGTCTTCTTCCAGCTTTTGAAGCTCTACAGCCGCTTCTTTAAACTTTCGATATTCAATTAAGCGCTGCATCAATTCTTCACGCGGATCTTCTTCATCGACCATTTCAATTTCATCCATATCTTCTTCATACGTAGGCAGAAGCATTTTACTTTTAATTTGAAGCAAAGTTGCTGCCATGACTAGATATTCACTGGCAACGTCTAGCTGAAGCTCATTCATTGTATGTATAAACATCATATATTGCTCAGTAATTGTCGCTACTGGGATATCGTAAATATCAATTTCAAATCGGTTAATCAAATGCAGAAGAAGATCTAAAGGTCCTTCAAACGCATCTACTTTTACACTATACTCCACTTTTATCTCACCAACACTTTTCAATTGCTTATCATTTCTGCTGCTTTATATAACGTTACTATCATTAGTATAGAGGATTATAGACACATGTCCAATACAAATTAACGTAAAAATAGGTCATTTGCCCATACAAAAAGTTTAAACATACATATGATGTCAAGGTAATAAGATTTTGAAATGGCTGAAGGAGGAACTCGCATGGGTGAAAAATCTTGTGGATACGGTAGCGGTTTCGCTTTAATTGTTGTACTGTTTATTTTATTAATTATTGTTGGTTGTTCTTGCTTACGCTTCTAACCACACATATTGAATAAAAACAAACGTGTTCGCCATACCTTGAGCACGTTTGTCTCTTTAAAGGCACCGCGCTGATGAATAGCTAATTTTTGTGATACACTACATATAGAGCCTTACCAGGAGGGAACAAGATTGTATTCACAAGCCTATATTGATTATTTAGTTCATTTTCATGGCGACCGGGATTACTTTGAATGTCATGAACTGCTAGAAGAACACTGGAAAAAAGACCAAAGAGGACACCGCAATATTATTTGGGTTGGCCTTATTCAAATTGCTGTTTCACTCTATCATCATCGACGCCAAAATTTCGCTGGAGCCAAAAGAACGATGCAAAAGGCGCTGGCAATTTTAACGAAGGAAGAAGAAAATATTGCACAGCTTGGACTTAATTATCCTTCACTGCTTAAACTTCTTCGCAAACAATTAGCTTTAATCGATACCTATCAGCCATATAAAAGTATTAACTTGCCCATTGAAGATCCAGCATTATTACGAGCTTGCAAACAAAGAAGCACTGATAAACAGCTTGTCTGGTTATCAGCTTCTAATCTGCAAAATGATGCGATTGTTCATCGTCACAGCACGCGAGATCGGTCAGATGTGATTGCGGAAAGGCAAGCGAACTTATTGGCAAAACAAAACAACAGGTAGCTTCTAGCTACCTGTTGTTTTATGATGACTAAGATGTGAAAGAAGCTTTCACACCTTACCTAATCATGCTTTTTTATTCATCCGCCTGACACTTTTCATAAAACGGAGCGATGATTTCACTCGGCTTAATTTGTGCAGTCGTATACATTTCTTTAAGAGCTTTAATCATTTTTTTGCCAATGCCCTGTTGGCGGTGTGAAGGGTTTACACTGACGTGTTGAACCTCAATCAAACTTTTATCGAGCATGGAAATGCCAACAATCCCAATAATATCTTCTTCTTGCTTCCAAAGATACAGCTGCCAATGTTCGTTTTGCTCATATTCTTTCATCGTTTGTTGAAGTTTTTTTAAATCTTTTTCCGTAGGTACAAACGATAGAAGACCCATGGCAATTTTTTCATAGTTTCGTTTATAGCGAATAAGCATACGATTCTCCCTCGTCCTCAAACTTTCCTACAAATTAATGCGCTGCGTTTTTTACTGCTTTTATCATACAAAATTTATAAGTAAATAGCAATATTACACAAAAGCTTGTCCTATGTCATGCGTGTATGAGAAACCTAATCTATTACGCTTTTTGAGCTGTTGCGCGAAGAAAAAACGCCGTAACCCCCTGTAAAAGGTTGTTATGACGTTTTATCAGCTAATATCCATTTATAGCAGTATGCTCTTATTCTTCCCAGACTTTTACTTCTTTCATTACGTCGCCATTTTTCATTTTTAACACTGTATCAAGTCCTTCTGTTACTTTTCCAAATACAGTGTGAACACCGTTCAAATGAGGCTGTGGCTCATGAACAAGAAAGAACTGACTGCCGCCTGTGTCTTTACCAGCATGTGCCATTGATAGAGAACCCGCTTCATGTTTGTGAGGGTTTCCTTCTGTTTCACATTTAATTGAGTAGCCAGGGCCGCCAGCACCTGTACCAGTTGGGTCTCCTCCTTGAGAAACAAATCCAGGGATAACGCGGTGGAACGTTACGCCGTTGTAGAATCCTTCATTAGCTAACTTTTCAAAGTTTTCTACTGTTCCTGGTGCTTCGTTAGGAAATAAATCGATTAGAATTTTTTCGCCATTTTCCATTAGAATACTTGCTTTTTTCATATAAATGACCTCCAATATATGTATTAGTACCGCTATAGGCTCTGTTTTTCCTATCAAAGCGGCAAAACGTAAAAGTTGTAAGTGCCACCTAGAGTAGAACACTTACATTTATAAACTCACTCTATTCTACTACAAACAAGCTCATGAATTCAATGAATGCACTTCTTCACTTTCTTCTCGTAGGGATCTAAATAAAAAATAGTAGTTGTGAGATGAAACTTTTTATAGTATCACCCGTCTAATACAGTGACAGAGATACATAGATTTCATTTCATATAGAAATCTACGCCTCTAGACTGATTTATGGGAAAATGATGAATTGACTCTGTTACTTCAGACCTGCCCGTATTATAATAGGGCAAGTATGGGATTAAAGGAGGAAAAAGGTTTGAAATTAACGATAAAAGCAATGATGGTGACATTAGGTCTTCTTCTATTCCTAACCGCACCCTTAAAAAGTTTTGCAGATGCTGCTCCGGGCGATGTTATTATTACATTAGGTCAGGACTTAACCAGCTCTCAGAAGCAGCAGGTATTAAATGACCTTGATGCACCAAGCAATGCTCAAACAGTAACCGTGACAAACCAAGAAGAGCATGAATATTTAGGTGACTTTATTCCAAAGGCTACTATTGGATCTCGTGCTATTTCATCTTCTAGTATTACCCTTGGTTCAAAAGATTCAGGTTTAAGCGTATCAACTCAAAATATTAATGGTATTACAGACGACATGTATATTAATGCTTTGATGACCGCCGGCGTTAAAGATGCAAAAATCCAGATTACCGCTCCATTTGAAGTATCTGGTACAGCTGCTTTAACAGGTATTATGAAAGCATATGAAGTTCAAACAGATCAAAAAATCCCAGAAGAAGTAAAAAAAGCAGCCAATGAAGAGATGGTCCAGACATCTGAGCTTGGTGAAAAAATCGGTAAAGAAAAAGCAGCGCAGTTTATGGCAACGATTAAAGAAGAAATTGCCAAAGAAAATCCTCAAACAAAGGACGATTTACGCACGTTAATTCAGCGAGTGGCTGATGATTTAGGTATTAAATTAACAGATTCAGAGCTTAATACACTTGTTGATTTTTTCAATCGTTTAAAAGATATGAACATCGATTGGAATCAAGTAAAAGACCAACTTTCCGCGACAAAGGAAAAAGTAACAACATTTCTTCAGTCAGAAGAAGGCCAATCATTTCTTGATAAATTAAAGCAATTCTTTGTTGATATTATTAATGCTATTAAATCGTTATTCTCATAAAAAAAAGAGCCTCTTGAACAAGAGGCTCTTTTTTTTACGTTAATCACTCGTTACTTTTTTACCGTCACCTTGTATTTCACGTCATTTTTTACAATGTCTTCATACGTTTCGCGTTTTACGACTAGCTGTGCTTCTCCATCTTCCACGAACACGACAGCTGGCTTTGGCAACCGGTTATAGTGACTTGCCATAGAATAACCGTATGCGCCTGTACAAAACATCGCTAATAAATCATCTGGGTTTGCTTTTGGAAGGTGTACATCCCACATCAGCATATCCCCCGATTCGCAGCACTTACCCGCAATAGATACAAGCTCATCACTCTCATCATTCATTCGATTGGCAATGACCGCTTCATATTTCGCTTGATACAGCGCAGGACGGATATTATCGTTCATTCCTCCATCAATGGCTACATATTCACGTACATTAGGTACATGCTTACGAGAACCAATTGAATACAGAGTCGTTCCAGCATCTCCTACAAGAGAGCGGCCAGGCTCAATCCAAATTTCAGGGATTTCTACCTCTAACTGTTTAGACTGCTTTTTGACCTCTTCTATAATAACTTCCACATACTGCGAAACAGGAATAGGCTGATCTTCTTCCGTATAACGAATGCCAAAGCCGCCGCCTAAATTTAATACTTGCGGAACAAATTCTATACGTTGTTTCCACTCTTTCATTTTTGCAAAAAGCTTTTGAGTCGCCATAATAAATCCAGTTGTTTCAAAAATTTGAGATCCTATATGACAGTGAATACCTAAAAGTTCCAGCCCCTTGCTATCTTGCACAAGACGCACAGCTTCGTCTGCTTGACCGTTTTGAAGATCAAACCCGAACTTCGAGTCTTCCTGCCCTGTCAAGATATAATCATGTGTATGAGCTTCAATTCCGGGTGTTAATCTGAGAAGAACAGGCATCTTTTTTTGATACTGTTCCGTTATTTCCTGAAGCAATGCAATTTCATAAAAATTATCAACTACAATGCATCCTACATCTTCTTTGATGGCCATTTCTAGTTCTGCTCGGCTTTTATTGTTTCCATGAAAATGAATCCGTTCTTTCGGAAAGTCAGCTGCTAAAGCCGTATACAGTTCTCCTCCCGAAACAACGTCTAACGAAAGACCTTCTTCATGAACGACTTGGACCATGGCAATTGTAGAAAAAGCTTTGCTTGCATAAGCGACCTGTGCTTTTACCCCATGCTTTTCAAATGTTTCTTTAAATCCTCTAGCACGCTGCCGAATTAAAGCCACGTCATATACGTAAAGGGGCGTCCCAAAATTTGATGCTAATTCAACCGTATCAACTCCACCAATTTCAAGATGACCCTGTTTATTTATGCGACTTGTTCCGTGTAAAAACATGTTTAGACCCCGTTCCTGTGTATAGTGTAAAAAAGACAGTTAACGGCAATTCGCTGCTAACTGTCTAAATATTTATTATTTTCCATATTTAAAACAAATCTATCACATCTTCATACAGGTTTCAACCACATATTTTGTTTAAGGTTTTGCAGGCTGGCGGTCTTTGTCCTGCGGATGTACAATACTAGGACGCGGATTTGCTCCAGGAACCGGTGTACGAATAATAATCTGCCATAAAGCCTGCGGGTTGAATGGAAGAAACGGCCACAAATAAGGCGTATTCAACGATTTTAATCGCGCCATATAGAGAATGATAGCCGTTGTCGCAATAAGGAATCCTGGAGTATGAAATGCCGCAACAAAAATTAATAAAGACAATCTCAGCATCTTATTTGCCACTGCTAACTCATAGCTTGGCGTTGAAAAAGAACCAATGGACGCAATAGCTACATAAAGAATAACTTCCGGAACAAACAATCCTACATCAATGGCAATCTGTCCAATGAGTGCTGCAGCAATTAAACCCATCGCAGTAGCAAGCGGTGTCGGCGTATGAATGGCAGCCATCCTCAGGAATTCAACCCCTAGATCGGCTAAGAAAATCTGGATAACTGTCGGAATATTTGTTGTTTCGTTTGGTCCAATAAACTGCAATTTTGCCGGCAGCAGATCTGGCTCAAGTACAAATAACAGCCATAGCGGCAATAAGAAAAGAGACGCAAGAATTCCTAAAAACCGTATCCAGCGTATAAAGGTACCTACAGAAGGAGACTGCCTGTATTCTTCTGCATGCTGCACGTGATGAAACAGCGTAGTTGGCGTAATAATAACGCTTGGTGATGTATCGGTAATAATGATCACATGCCCCTCTAGTACATGAGCTGCTGCTGTGTCAGGACGTTCTGTATAGCGTACCATTGGAAAAGGATTAATTCCTTGTTTGACTAAAAACTCTTCAATGGATTTGTCAGCCATAGGCAAACCATCTACATCGATAGCTTCCAGTTCATCTTTTATCAGTTTAACCAGTCCTGGATCAGCTACCCCCTTTATGTACCCAATCGCTACGTCCAGTTTCGAACGTTCGCCTACCTTCATAATTTCAAAACGAAATCTTCCGTCACGGATTCGTCTTCTCGTTAACGCTGTATTGATAATGATGTTTTCAGTGTATCCATCTCTTGCTCCGCGAATCACTTTCTCTGTATCCGCTTCTTCAGGCGATCTGCCGGGATACGTACGCACATCGACTTCAAAGCCAACTTCTTCACCGTCAATTAAAACGAATAGCAGTCCTGATAAAACAGAAACCATTCCATCATCCAGCGTTTTTAAAGGCTTTACTTGCTGATGAATAAGACGGTTTTCAACAATATCCTTTAGCTTCGCTCGTTCAACTTCATTATCATTAATTTGAACGAGCACTTTTGTAATTTCAATAATAAATGAACTGTCGCACAGTCCTGTTACATAGTAAACATGAACTTCTCGATCCAAAATAAGTAATTTACGCACGCCCACATCAAAACTTGTGTTCATACTAGCGTTTTCTTTGAACCACTGATCGTTTTTTTGCACTTTTGAAAAAATAGCTGTTTTCTGCTCTGCTGGCTTACCCAAACGAACCGCTCCTTTCTAAAATAAGTCTTGCTGCTTTTTCTGTAATAGGACATCCCAATTTAACATCATCCATCCTAGCCATTTTGCCGATATCCCCTATTCCTACAACTAAGGGAATATCGAGCTGATCCAAGCAGTAAACTGTATCTCCATTAATTCGTCCGACTTCTAACTCTTGAATTCCGCTTTTATCCACGCCGTAATGCGATATTTCTCCAAAACGATCAATGGTCACATCCACTCTTGTCCATTCGCTTTGATGAGTACGTGATGCAACGGCAATCACTCCAAGAACTTCTACTTGAGGATGCTTTGCTACATGCAGCAAAGCAATTTCTCCAGGTCCTTCCTCTAAGAAACCGCTATCGTCAAACATCACAAAGACGGGATCATATGGTGCTYGAAGAATTAAATCTACCGTTTGACTACCTGTTAACGTAGTAGGGTTTCCATATGACCTCGAAATGCATCTGCCACCAACTGATTTAGCTACATGCTCAATTGCTTTTCGAGCATATTCATCACCATCGGTTACAATAATGATCCTTCTTTTTTTCATAATCTTTTATCCTTTCGGTTTAAAGATTAACGCGATAATAAAAGCAAATAAAATAGCTGCTGAAATTCCAGCCGAGGTAAGTTCAAAAATCCCAATTCCAATCCCGATAAATCCATGGTCATCCGCTTGCTTCATCGCTCCGTGCAGCAAAGAATGACCAAAGCTTGTAATTGGAACCGTCGCTCCGGCGCCAGCAAATTCAATTAACTTATCATAAAGACCAAATCCATCTAAAATCGCTCCTGCAACTACAAACGAACTCATGACATGCGCTGGAGTAAGCTTAGCAAGATCAAGCAGCAGCTGCYCAATAACGCAAATGATTCCTCCTACAGCAAAAGCTATTACATACTCCATTGATCATCCCCCTCCCCAATATGTTCTAAGACGACGCCATGAGCAATTGTTGGAATTGACTCTTTTTGCTGAATCATCGTTGGACTTAAAAGAGCTCCTGTTGCCACCATAAACACTTTCTTTAAGTTTCCTGATTTTAATTCATTTAAAATATGCCCATACGTGACAATAGCCGAGCAGCCGCAGCCGCTTCCTCCTGCAAATACATTTTGATCAGGGCGATATACCATTAATCCGCAATCATTATGATTGGTTGATATATCGTAGCCTTCGTCCTTGAGCAGCTGTTTTAAGATTGGACTTCCTACACCAGATAAATCTCCTGTTAAAATAAGATCATACTCGCTTGGAGCAATGTTTAAGTCTTCCAAATGTCTTTGAATGGTATCTGCAGCAGCTGGTGCCATAGCAGAACCCATGTCGTTTGCATTTTTAATCCCGTAATCCATTACCCGACCAATCGTTGCAGACGTGAGACGCACAATACCTTTTTCTTTCGAGACCAGCGCTGCCCCTGCTCCCGTAATGGTTGCCGTTGCTGTATCTGGTTTTTGTCCTCCGTACTCCGTAGGATTTCGAAATTGGCGTTCAGCCGTTGCGTTATGACTGCTCGCTGATGCAATAACACGATTAGCAAACCCAGCATCTACAAGAGCTGCTCCCGTGGCGAGCGTTTCCATTGATGTGGAGCAAGCGCCAAACATGCATAGAAATGGAATTTGGTTATGCCGGGCTACAAAATTAGCCGTTACGTTTTGATTTAATAAATCTCCAGCCAAAAACAAATCAACGTCTTCATAAGATAAATTTATTTTTTGCAAGCAGGAATCAATAGACTCCGTCATAAGCCTTCTTTCAGCTAGCTCCCAGTTGTCTTCTTCACAGTGCAAATCTTTATGTGTAATATCAAATGTTTCTCCTAACGGTCCATCTGCTTCTTTTGGTCCTACAGCTGTTCCTGTGGCATTAATATAAATAGGGTTTTCATAAACCCACGTTTGCTTTCCAGTTTTTCTCATAATCCCCCTCTTTTCATAGCAAATAAGTTTTAAAAAGGTAGCGAATGATTCCTACAACGTAAGCCGAAACCGTTCCAAATACAATGACGTTTCCAGCCAGTTTGAACATGTTCGTCGCAACTCCAAGAACAATCCCTTCACTTCGATGTTCAAGCGCTGCACTCGTCATGGAATTGGCAAAACCCGTAACAGGAACAGCTGAACCTGCACCTGCGAATTGACCAATACGATCGTATATCCCAAACCCGGTTAAAAGCGCAGATATTAAAATAAGGGTTGCAACGGTAGGATTACCTGCATTTTTTTCATTAAAGTCAAAAAATGCAATATAGAAATTTTGAATTGCCTGTCCTAATGTACAAATGATTCCCCCTACCAAAAAGGCTTTTAGGCAATTTGCCACATATGAAGGTTTAGGCTGAAATGGTTTAATGCTTTCTTGATAGTTATCTTTTAATTTTTGATTATTTGCCATGTTACATACATCCTTTTCTTATTGATTAACAAAATAAATCCAATGAAATAATGATCCGCATACTTTGCCTAGTACAATGGCCATTAACAATAAAATAAGTTTGCCTTCCATCCCTATTCGTTTCGTTAACGTCGGCAATACATTAAGCACTTCTGTTAACGCTGCTGCCAGCATCCCAATAAAAATACCGCTCGTTAGACCTATGATCATAATAAGCACCGCAGGAAACTGCCAYGTGTATTGATGAAGACTGCACCACCCGCCTGTAACAGCACCACCCACCACTCCCCATTCATATGCTTGAATATATTTCATGGTTTTGGTCAGCTGCATCAAACGCGGAATAATGCCCAGCACCGTTAAAAATGCTACAAACCCAGCACCTGCAGCCAGTCCTCCCGCAAGTCCAATTACAATGGTCATCACAATGTTAATGATCATCAATTTTTTTCATACTTTCTTTATTCTCGTGCATAATGACGTATTGATCTAAGTCTTGCTGGTAATTAAACATTTCGACTTCGAGAGGACTAGGCTCTTCATTAATTCGTTTTCTAAAGACATGGTTAAAAAACAGAATCATTCCCAGGCCTAAACCGATAGAGTAAGGCACTTGAATCAGCAAAGGCTGCTTATCTCTCAGACCGGTCAGCATGTAAAACAATTTTTGATGTACTTGTCTCATGCTCACATCTTCGTGAAAGTTCATAATTGCTAAAGCAGCTCCGATGAAGAGAAGAAACCAAACAGCTAGAAAAAACAAAAAGGAATATTGTTTCTTCTTATACACGACCTCTACAATCGTTTGAGCGGGTCCAATCGTCTGAATGTCCAAATGCGGATACCGAGAGGCAACTTTTTCAATTACCTTCATTAAATCAACAATGATAATATTTCGATCACTCATACTTACTTGATATACAACTAGCTTTTCAATTTGCTTCTGAACAGAATCTCCTGCTATAACCATTGCTAATTGTCCAATATTTACAGCTTCATCAGGTTTTACTTGAATACGATGTCTCATTTTAAGATAAAGAACGTTTTCCATTCATATCACACCTTACGATTCATTATCTCCCTGTACGTGTAGTATGGATTTTCTTAAATTTTCTAATTCACGTTTCTGAACAGACCATTAATTACCAAATAAAAAAAAACAATCCGTTTCACTATTCTTCTTTGAATAGCAAAACGGATTGCTTCTTAAGTATTACGTATCATTCATATGCAGCTTCATTTGTTTTAAGATTTTCTTTTCAAGCCTCGATACCTGAACTTGAGAAATTCCGAGCCTTGCGGCCACTTCAGACTGAGTTTGATCTTTGTAATACCTCAAATAGACAATGAGCTTTTCACGCTCATCAAGTTCTTCAATTGCTTCTTTTAAGGCAATTTTATCAAACCACTTCGCTTCCGTATGATCAGCGATTTGGTCAAGAAGGGTAATTGGATCTCCATCATTTTCATAGACGGTCTCGTGAATAGACGAAGGAGCACGATTAGCTTCTTGAGCTAGCACTACTTCTTCAGGAGTGAGATCCAAATGTTCTGCAACCTCAGCGACTGTAGGGACGCGTCCAAGTAATTTGGAAAGCTCGTCTTTTGCCTTACGTATTTTATTGCTCATTTCTTTCAGAGAACGGCTAACCTTTACCGTGCCATCATCACGAATAAATCGCTGAATTTCACCAATAATCATTGGAACAGCATATGTTGAAAATTTAACATCATACGATAAATCAAATTTATCAACGGACTTTAATAGCCCTATGCATCCAATTTGAAATAAATCATCGGGCTCATAACCACGGTTAATAAAACGTTGAACAACCGACCAAACGAGCCGCATATTTTTTTGGACGATTGTATCTCGTGCAATGTGATCACCTTGCTGACTGCGCTTGATGAGGTCTTTAACTTCATGATCCTTTAAATACGGTTCGTTTTTATTTTTTTTGACCTCCACATCCATTGGCAAGTCTCCTTAATTACATAGCGCTTTACTATTTGTTAAGTGCTTTTTTAAATATAAGGTCGTACCTTCTAATACAGTAGACTCCACTCGAATTTCGTCCATAAAGTTTTCCATTATGGTGAAACCCATTCCAGAACGTTCTAGATCTGGTTTGGTTGTGTATAAAGGCTGCTTGGCTTCATCCACGTTATCGATACCAATTCCTTCATCACGAATCATCAGCTCGACTACACCGTCTTCATGAAGCGTCACAGAAATATATACCACACCATCCGGATTGCTTTCGTAGCCGTGAATAATAGCATTTGTTACTGCTTCAGATACGACTGTTTTAATTTCTGTTAACTCATCCATTGTTGGATCTAACTGCGTAATAAATGATGCTACCGTGACGCGGGCAAACGATTCATTTTGACTAAGCGCGGAAAATTGGAGGTTCATTTGATTTTTCATTATGCCACCCCCAATTTTTGAAGCGCGTTTTCTTCATTAGGTTCAAAACGAATAATTTTAAATAAGCCTGACATATTAAACAAACGTTCTACGGCGGGAGAAATAGCGCATACAACCATTTCCCCGCCGTTATTATGAACCTGTTTGTATCTCCCTAAAATAACCCCCAAGCCAGAGCTGTCCATAAAGGTTAAATGCTGTAAATTTAAAATCAAATGGCTGATAGATTCCTTCTCTATCGCTTCGGTGATTTTGCTTCTTAGCTCTTCTGCCGTATGATGATCTAATTCTCCTGCTAATCGAACCAACAAGACATCTTGTTTGAATTCCAATTCAATCAAAAGACTCACTATACAAACCTCCTCGGAAATCTTATAGTCAGTCTTTCGCTGCCGACAGAATAGAATCCTTCTCACCGACAAAACTAGTTCTATTTCGTCACATTTAGCTGTTTAAGATGTTTGAGAGAAAATAGAGAATGTACGTTTGAATATCTTCCACCAAGAAGCAGCATCAATATCTTCTTTTGCAAGAAGCGGTGAAGAACTAACTACTTTGTTATCCTTCTTAATGGTCAACATTCCAATTTTGTCGCCTTTTTGAATAGGCGCATTTAGCTTCTCGTTCATTTTCACTTCTGTTTTAACGTCTTTGGCTGCATTTCCTTTTTTCAATAAAACCGAAATAGGCTCGGACGTAACAGCTGTTACCTGATCTTCGCTACCCTTGTTTACATTTATCTTGGTAATAACGTCTCCTTTTTTGTATAAAGGCTTCGTTGTATATTGACTGAATGCGTAGTCTAACATTTTGGTTACTTGATTATTGCGATCTTTTGGCGTGTTTGCACCAAATACAACCGCTAACACACGCATATTTCCCTTTTTAGCGGTAGCTGTCAGGCAATACTTAGCTTGACCTGTAAATCCGGTTTTGAGTCCATCAACGCCGGGATAAAACTTTACTAAGCGATTTGTATTTACTAACCAAAACTTCTTATCTGTATCCGTGCGCAAATAAGCTTCGTATTTACTTGTATAGTTAATAATTTTTTCATACTTTAGCAGCTCTCTGCCCATCATGGCCATATCATGAGCTGTACTATAGTGATTTTCTACGGGCAGACCTGTCGGATTTTGAAATTTTGTATGAGTCAAACCAAGCTCTTTCGCTTTTTGGTTCATCTTTGCTACAAATTTTTCTTCTGATCCAGCTAAATATTCAGCCATTGCCATAGAAGCATCGTTACCGGAACCTATCGCAATCCCTTTTAGCAAATCATTTACCGTCATTTCTTCTCCGGGCTCTAAAAAGATTTGTGAGCCTCCCATTGAAGCGGCATATTCACTTGCCCGCACTTTATCTTTTAAGGTAATTTTCCCTTTATCCAAAGCCTCCATAATTAAAATCATTGTCATAATTTTAGTCATACTGGCAGGGGGAAGTTCTTGATTACTATTTTTTTCGTATAGAATTTTTCCTGTATCCCGTTCAATTAAAATAGCTGACCTAGCACTGTCAGCAAGCTCGGAATTCTTTTTTTCTGCGGCTAAAACAGGTTGCGTCATAAGTGGAAATAAAAATATGACAACGAGTAACTTTACAATAGTTCGCTTCATCTCCACAAACCTCCATTCTTTATACAACCTATTTTTTCCAAGGTATAATCGATTTATACTAAGGGAAATAAAAAAAGCATCGAGAAATTCTCGATGCTTGAAGTCATATTTTCTTCTTATTTTTGATAAGCTGGAAGCTGCTTTACTACTTCTTTTACAAGCGATAAAAACTGCTGTTTTACTTTTTCAGTCGTTTCAATTACTTCTTCATGATTTAACGGCTGATCTAAAATACCAGCTGCCATATTAGAAATACAAGAAATACCTAGCACTTTCATACCTGCATGGCGTGCCACAATAACTTCTGGCACTGTAGACATACCGACCGCGTCTCCCCCGATAATGCGAAGCATGCGCACTTCAGCAGGCGTTTCATATGTTGGACCTGTATTTCCTACATATACACCTTCTTGTAAGGCGATATTTAAATCAGCTCCTACGTTCTTCGCTAATTGACGAAGATCCTTGCAGTAAGCAGTTGACATATCCGGGAACCTTACTCCGAAATCAGAGTCATTAGGTCCAATCAAAGGATTGGTTCCAAAATTATTAATATGATCAGAAATAATCATTAAGTCTCCTGGATTAAAGGATTCGTTTACTCCGCCCGCTGCATTCGTTACAATCAACGTTTCTACACCGATTTCTTTCATTACGCGCACTGGAAATGTTACTTTATCAAGAGCGTACCCTTCATAAAAGTGAAAACGTCCTTGCATAGCTACAACCGGTACGTCATAAATAGTACCTATTACTAATTGACCTGCATGACCTTCAACTGTTGAAACCGGGAACTCAGGAATGTCGTTATACGGAATTTTTACCGCGCCTTCAATTTCGTCAGCTAATACCCCTAGTCCAGATCCTAAAATAAGCCCAATTGTTGGTGTAACAGCTGATTGATTTTTAATATATGCTGCTGCTTTTTCAATATATTCTTTTTTCATACTCCATTCCCCCTGCTTAATTCAACTCTTTTAAAAAACTTTTTCCATGCTTAGGCATTGCTACGCCAAAATTTTCTGCTACCGTTGCGCCAATATCCGCAAACGTTTGACGAATAGAAAGTTCTTTTCCTTCTTGCATGCCTTTATTGTACACAAGAAGCGGCACGTATTCACGCGTATGGTCTGTCCCATGATGAACAGGGTCATTTCCATGATCCGCTGTAATAATCAATAAATCATCTTCTTTTAATAAATCAAATACTTCTTCTAAGCGTGCATCATATTCTTCAAGTGCTTGCCCATATCCTTGTGGATCGCGGCGATGACCATAGAGAGCATCAAAATCAACTAAATTTAAGAAGCTTAAGCCTGTGAAGTCCATGTTTAATGTATCAACTAGCTTATCCATGCCGTCCATATTCGATTTGGTACGAAGAGATTTTGTTACCCCTTCTCCGTCGTAAATATCAGAAATTTTACCGATAGCAATAACATCGATGTCATTGTCTTTTAATTCATTCATTACTGTACGTCCAAAAGGCTTTAATGCATAGTCATGACGATTGGATGTACGTGTAAAGTTACCTGGTTCACCTAAAAACGGGCGAGCGATAACACGTCCAATCATATATGGATCATCAAGCGTTAATTCACGAGCAATCTCACAAATTTTGTACAATTCATCAATTGGAACAATTTCTTCATGAGCAGCAATTTGCAAAACAGAATCTGCTGATGTATAGACGATTAAGTCACCTGTTTCCATATGCTGTTTTCCTAGCTCATCCAAAATTTCTGTACCAGACGCTGGTTTGTTCCCAATGATTTTTCGACCTGTTTTTTCTTCTAATTGTGAAATCAGTTCTTCTGGAAATCCATCTGGAAATACATTAAAAGGCGTATCAATATTGAGACCCATAATTTCCCAATGACCTGTCATTGTATCTTTTCCTGCAGAAGCTTCCTGCATTTTTGTATAGTAAGCCAACGGTTTTTCGGCTTTATCGATTCCTTTAATTTCACGGATATTGCTTAGGCCAAGCTTAGCCATATTAGGCATACGAAGACCGTTGCAGTGCTCTGCAATATGACCAAACGTATCCGCACCTTTATCATTGTATTTTTCAGCATCCGGTGATTCACCGATACCCACTGAATCCATGACAATTAAAAATACGCGTTTATATGTATGCGCCATTTTATTCCCTCCAAATATCAATTTATTTATTCTCTATAAAATTCCCGTTTGGAAATAATTTAACCATCTTCTCTTATTGGTCAGAAGTCTGACCTCTCTATTAGTATAGACGCTTTTTATTTTTTTGTACACATGAATGAAAGTGTTTTCAATCAAAAAAACCAATGTCTATGAACTCATTGGACATTGGAATCTTCCTACGCTCGCGGATGAAACTGATTGTATACATCTTTTAAACGTGCTTTTGTAACATGTGTATAAATTTGAGTGGTCGAAATATCCGCATGCCCGAGCATTTCTTGAACGGCTCTCAAGTCCGCGCCGTTCTCTAACAAATGAGTAGCAAACGAATGCCGTAACGTATGTGGAGTTAATTCTTTTTCAATTTTTGCTTCAGAAGCTAACTTTTTTAATATTTTCCAAAACCCCTGCCTTGTTAAACGCCTTCCGTGATGATTAACAAAGAGTGCTTTGTCCTGTTCCTTTTGCTTTGTTAAAACACTCCGGCTATGCTGTAAATACTCTTCGATAGCCTCCGTTGCCAACCTTCCGATGGGGACAATTCTTTCTTTATTTCCTTTTCCGATACAACGAATAAATCCCATCGTCAAATGTGCATCATCAATATTTAAGTTAACGAGTTCAGACACACGAATTCCAGTAGCATAAAGCAACTCAAGCATCGCTTTGTCTCGTATGCCAAAAGGCGTCGAAGTATCAAACACATTTAACAGCGCCTCTACTTCTTCTGCATTTAGCACTTTTGGCAGCTTGCGCTCAAGCTGCGGGGTATCAATATGAACAGATGGATCTGTATCCGCTGCTTTTTCTCTTAGTAAGAATTGATGAAAAGATCTAGTTGAAGCCACATGTCTCGCAATCGTTTTAGATGACTTTTGCTGATCACTTAAATATTTCAGAAAATTAACGATGTGGAGTCTTGTTACTTCATTAAATGATTTGAGCTGCTCTACATGCTCTAAATATTGAGCATACTTTTTTAAATCTCGTTCATACGAATCAATTGTATTTTTCGCTAGTCCCCGCTCTACTACTAAATAATGAATAAAATCTTGAATTTGATCATTCAATAGCCTCTACTCCCCGTTTTGATAAAACATAAATAAACGCTCTAGCCACGTCTGATCTTTGTTCACACTTGCTTGCATGACCTTAACTGCTGAACCCGACGGCTCATCATAACGTTTATAATTTTGATACTCTTGAGATACCCATATCATTCCAAAATAAAACAAAAGAGTAAACCCGGTAAATAAGATAAATACTTTACATGTATTATATACCATTTCAGCCCATGATTTCATGAAACAATTCCTCCAATTTTTGATTCTATTAGAAGATATGCCAATTGGGACAGGTTTTATACATGTTTCTTGCCTTTATACACTGAGTTCTCTCCTGCTCATTTCCTTTCTTTCTATAAAACCATGTAGCTTATAAACTCGTTATTTTTTTATTTATGTACAACAAAAAACCTTCTCCATTAGGGAAAAGGCTTTTACTGCTTGTCTTCTTTATCCTGACAGCGATGGCAAATGCCATGAAATGTCAAGCGGTGATCTTTAATTTTAAAATTCCATTGCTTTTCCACAATTTCTTCAACGTCTTCAAGCAAATCTTCTTGAATTTCGTCCACAGATCCACATTCCATACACACAAGGTGATGATGAAAGTGTGCGGCTCCTTCTTGTCTTAAATCGTAGCGAGAAACGCCATCGCCAAAGTTTATTTTATCAACAATTTTAAGTTCAGTTAACAATTCTAACGTACGATAAACAGTTGCCAATCCAATTTCCGGAGACTTTTCCTTGACGAGGAGATATACATCTTCGGCACTTAAATGATCCTCTTCATGTTCAAGAAGTACTCTTACAGTCGCCTCACGTTGAGGTGTCAATTTATAGCTAGCTGAGTGCAACTGCTGCTTAATTCGCTCAATTCGACTTTCCATAATTATTCCCTCCCTCGCCATTCACTAATCCATTATATCAGATGTGTCGAGGGTGTCAAAATAAAGTTATTATTAATAAGAAAAAAGAATTCTTTTTACTTAATACTTATTCTTATTTATTTAATAGAGCCATTACACTTTTCATTAAAGTAGGTGATACGTAAGCTTCAATTGTAGCTGCACAGGCAACCAAACATATCATAGCAATCATGGTTCCGCTGTAGCGTAAAAATGAGGCGGAAATAGGCTCCGCTGCTTTTTTAAAAAACTGCTGCCGCACAAGCTTCAAAGAAAAGGCAACTGAAGCTGCAGACAAGATCAGAAATGCCGGTATGAGAAAGATATTTTGCGGCATAACAGATACAAAAGATAGCGCAAACCCAGAGAGTCCCATTTGATTGACTAAAAAGCCTACGGTAAAACCAATCACCATTCCTTTTAAAAACAGCAAAATTAACACTACAGGCAAACCAATAATGGCGATTCCTAATATCCAAATGAGCCCCAAGTATTTAACATTATGAAAAAAACTTTGCTGAAACATTTCAACGCTGCTTGCTACTTCTCCGCTCTTTACCTGTCCGAAAAACCGGTTTAAATAGAAGTACAGGTCTTCTTTTTGATCAAGCGTTAAACTATTTACAACAATAGCCCCAAAAATGATTCCCATTAAAAACAGCACGGTCACAAACAAATAAATAGAACTGTTTTCTTGAAAATGTCTTGCATACGATAATGGCAATTGTTTTTTTCTCATCGTCTTCCTCCTATTAATCGCTTAATAGAGTGTATGATAGAGTACAAAAACTATGCCAAGAATCTTTTGAATCTATCAAATAAAAAAAGAGAATGAAACATAATGAAATCTACATTCACCATCACCTTAAAAAAATCCGAACGAATTTGATTCCCTATCAAGAATCTCTATTCATCGTTCGGATGTTCCTTTAACTAAAATATGGTTGTCACACATTTTTTTAGTTAGAGATACACGCATGCCTGGTTTTTCTCACACCAAATGACGTTTCAATGTAAACCTCTAATTGCTAGATTGCCGTTCGTATGTAAAAGAAAAAACTCTCTTACTCTCCTAACCCGCTTTTTAACTGTAAGTACTGCACAGCATAGGCTGTTTTTGCATCATAAATTTCCTTGTTTTGAATAAGAGTAAGGGCCTCATCTACCGTAACTTCCATCACTTCAACAAATTCATCTTCGTCTAATTCCGCTTTGGTGGTCATCACTTTTAAATCTTCCGCTAAATAAAGGTGCACCAACTCATCCGCAAAACCTGGTGATGTATAAAAAGAAATAATATGGCTAAGCGAATCTGTCGTATAGCCCGTTTCTTCTTCTAACTCACGTTTTGCCGTCACAATCGGCTCTTCTCCTTTTTCTAGCTTGCCGGCTGGAATTTCGACTAAAATACGATCCATCGGCCTGCGATACTGTTTGACCATAACCATTTTGTGGTCGCTTGTTAACGCAATGACAGCTACGGCTCCAGGGTGCTTAACTACTTCTCTTGTACTCGTTTTTCCGTTTGGAAGCTCTACTTCTTCTAAGTACAAATCAATCACTCTGCCTCCAAATAGCTTTTCAGAAGACAGCATTTTTTCTGTTAAATGATCCATTTTCTACACCTCGTTCTATTTTTTTGACTCTTACATATATTCTATCATACGAACCTTGGGAGGTAGAAAAAATGAAAGTTTATGTTCACGAGAAGCAAATCATTTTGGTCGGTAAAGCATGGGAGATCAAGCAAAAGTTAAAAGAATACGGCGAACAATTTCAGTATGTAGATGAATKGACGAACGCTATCTCTCAAAATTTTAATTCTTACAAACAAGCAGACTGCAGACACTAATTGTGCTGCAGTTTTCTAATCTTCTTATTTGAGTTTCCCTCTATCATAGCGCTACAATAGATAGAAACAAGGAAAAAATAAGGAGTGACATATATGGAAAAAAGACGCTTAGGTACTTCAGACTTGCTTGTCAGTACATTAGGTTTAGGATGCATGTCTCTTGGAACGGAACAAAAACACGCTGTCAATATGATTGATGAAGCTCTCGAATATGGCATTAATTATTTCGATACAGCAGATTTATATGATTTTGGCTTAAACGAGGAGTTTGTGGGACAAGCCCTAAAAAAACGCAGAAATGATATTATTTTAGCCACAAAAGTGGGGAATCGCTGGAATGATGCAAAAGACAGCTGGACATGGGATCCGTCTAAAGCTTACATAAAAGAAGAAGTAAAAGAAAGCCTGCGCCGTCTTCAAACAGATCACATCGATTTATATCAACTGCACGGAGGAACCATTGAAGACAATATTGAGGAAACGATTGAAGCATTTGAAGAATTAAAACAAGAAGGCGTCATTCGCTACTATGGCATTTCATCTATCCGCCCAAATGTGATTCGAGAGTACGTGCAAAATTCTTCTATTGTTAGCGTCATGATGCAATACAGCTTGTTAG